>NZ_JASCXP010000489.1:0-5013 GCF_030010695.1 Nocardia sp. CC201C | reverse complement strand
TCTACTCGCTTCGGGTGTCCACCATGGATAGCCGCACGGTGCCCGCGACGAAGATCACCACACACAGCGCCGCGAAGTACACCAGCGAGCCGTTCTGCCCACCGAAGTAGCTCTCGATGGTCGCCAGCTGTCCCACTCCGAGTTCACCGTTCTTGAACGGCGACAGCCGTTGCAGCAGCAGCCCCAGATCGCCCGGGATGAAGGTGACGAACACCTCGATGCCGAACTTCCACAACAGCACGATCATGACGACCAGTCCGGGTTTGGGCACCAGTGCCGAGAGTCCCAGCCCGAGCGCGCAGATGAGCAGGGCGAAGATCGGCACCGCGATGAGCAGGCGCACGCCGTCGGCGGAGAACGCGTCGACCTCGCCCCAGATCTCGGGGAAAACGCGCGGGAATCCGGCGAGCAGCGCGAAGGTGGTGAGCCCGGCGGTGACGGCGGAGATCGCGCCGAACACGATCAGCTTGGCCACCGGCAGGATCCAGCGGCGCGGCTGGATCGCGAAGGCCGTCTCGGCGGTGCGGTCCTTGAATTCCGCGCTGAGCGAGGACACTCCGGCCGACATGAGGATGAAGGTGGAGAAGATGAGAATCCAGTAGGCGGCGTTGTTGGTGTCCATACCGCCCGCGCCCCGGAACGCGTTCGACTGGGTGGCTTTGGCGATGCCGAAGTTGATCGCGACCGGGATGACCACGGCCAGCGGCACCACCGAGTACCACACCGAACTGCGCCACGACAGCTTCGCCATCTCACTGCGCACGGCCTGGACGAGATAGGTGACCGTCATCAGCGCGCACCCCCGGCCGCCGCGTATTCCACACTGCCGCTGGTGATGTCGATGTACGCCGACTCCAGCCGCCGGGGCTCGGTTCCCTTCGCCACCAGTTCTTCCTTGGTCGTATCGGACAGCACCGCGCCCTTGCCCATGATGACGACCCGCGTTCCGGTGATCTCCACCTCGGTGAGATTGTGCGAGGCCACCAGCAGGCACTTGCCCTCGGCCGCCAGACCGACCACGAGCTCGCGCAGCCAGAGGATGCCCTCGACGTCCAGGCCGTTGGCGGGCTCGTCCAGCACGACGGTCTTGGGATCGCCCAGCAGGGCCGAGGCGATGCCGAGCCGTTGCAGCATGCCGTAGGAGAACTTGCCGACCGGCCGCCGGGCGACCCGTTCCAGTCCGACCCGCTCCAGCGCCGCGCCGACCGTCGATGTCGGCAGCCCGCCCAGCCGTGCCTGCCACAGCAGGTGCTGGGTGGCGGTGTGCTGCGGATTGCGGGCGAACGCGCCCAAGCTGAACCCGATTTCGCGCAGGGTGTTCGGGAAGTCGTGCAGGGTCTTGCCATTGATGGTGATCGACCCCGAGCTCGGCCGCGCCAGTCCGGCGATCATGCGCATGACCGTGGTCTTGCCCGCGCCATTGGGTCCGAGCAGATAGGTGATGGCCCCCGGCTCGGCCTCGAAGCTGACGTCGTCCACGGCGACGGTGTCGCCGAAGCGTTTGGACACGCCGCGAACGGTGATCATAGGGAAGTCCTGAAAAGCTGTTTCACAATCGAATTCGTTTCTCTGGGGCGGCTGACATGACAAACGCGACCCTCGGATCGCGTGGACGCAATCAGGGGGCCGCGCCGGGATGTCAGCGGTGGCTCAGTAGCCGAAGTTCGGGTTACCGGCGCACTGCATCGACTGGCAGATGCTCTTCCAGTCGAACTTCCACAGGCCGCCCTCGCGGATGTAGTGGTAGGTGGTGCTGGTGGCCGGGAAGCCCGCCATCAGGCCCTCGACCTGGACCGACATGGTGTTGCCGGCGACGTTCACCGGACCGAGCGCACGGCCCTGGATGGAGAAGAAGTCCATGGTGGCGCTGTTGCTCATCACGCGCTCGAGCGCGCCGCGGGCGGCCGGGCCGTTGTAGCTCACCTCGACCTTGGCGTCCATGCCGATGTTCGGGTTCCAGAACGCGGCGAACTGCTTCTCGATCTGATGCAGGCTCGGCACGTCGGCGCGGACGTAGAGGTCGGAGACCTGCGAATCGCGGATGGACACATCGGCGGCCGCGGGCTGGGCGAAGCCCAGGCCGAGGATGGCGGCGAAGACGGCGATGGCGGCGACTTTGATGAACTTTGGCATGACAGCCCTTCTCGAACAGCGTGCGAAACGTGCAGCGAGAGCACACGCTAGCCAGGCAAATTAGGCAAGTCAATCCTAAGTCGGGCGTGGCCGCCGAAGTGTGAGGTCTCCCAAAGCGATTGGTGCGGAGCGAGACGGGTCACACATACGCTCCCGGTAAGTTAGTCTAGCCTTGCCTAATAAAAGAACGAAAGGATGCACGGTGTCGACCGAACCCGCCATACAGGTCGTCGATCTGGTCAAGACATACGGCGAGGTCTCGGCGTTGCAGGGGATATCGTTCGAGGTGGCGCCCGGCGAGGTGCTCGGCCTGCTCGGCCCCAACGGCAGCGGCAAGACCACGACCGTCACACTGCTGTCCACGCTGCAGCGGCCGTCCTCGGGACAGGCCCGCATCTGCGGGTGCGACGTGGTCGCCGACGCGGCGCGGGTGCGCGAATTGATCTCGCTCACCGGGCAGTACGCCGCCCTGGACTCCGGACTCACCACCGTGGAGAACCTGGCCGTCTTCGGCAAGCTCACGGGTCTGCGCGGACATGCGCTGCGGGTCCGGATCGACGAACTGGTCGAGCAATTCGATTTGGCGGCGGTGCGGGACCGGCGGGTCGGCGCGCTCTCCGGCGGTATGCAGCGGCGCGTGGACATCGCCAGCGCGCTGGTCACCCGCCCGGAGGTGCTGTTCCTGGACGAGCCGACCACGGGGCTCGATCCGCGCAGCCGCGCCGCCGTGTGGGATACCGTCTCCGGACTGCGCGGCGAGGGCATCACGGTGCTGCTCACCACGCAGTACCTGGAGGAGGCCGACCGGCTCGCCGACCACATCGTCATGCTCAACCGCGGCTCGGTGGTCGCCGCCGGTACGCCCGGCCAGCTGAAACAGCAAGTCGGCGCGGCCGTCTGCGAGGTGACCCTGATCGAGCGCGACGACACCGCGCGGGTGCTGTCGCTGCTCGACGGCTTCGAACTGGTCGACGCCCCCGCGGACGGGACCGCCGGCACCGTGCACCCGCGCCTGGTGGTCCGGGCCCCCGACGGCATGGACACCGTGTCCGACGTGATCGCGCGGTTGCGCGGGGAACGCATCGACGTGGTGGACATCGGGCTGCGGCAGCCGTCGCTGGACGAGGTGTTCCTGCAACTCACGGAGAAGCACTGATGTCGTCGACCACCCTCACCCCCGTGTCCGCCACACCGGCGCGCGGCGGCTCCATCGCCCGTGCCTCGGTGGGTTTGGGCGCGGCCACCGCCACCCTGGCCCGACAGAAGATCGTGGCCGCGATCCGTTCCGGCGACGCGATTTTCGCCGTCTTCGGGCCGGTCGTGTTCTTCGTCTGCTTCTACGTGCCGCTGCATCGGCAGTTCGAACTGGGCGGCGGTGACTACGCGCAGTTCCTCACCCCGATCATCCTGTTGCAGGCCGGGCTGTTCACCGCCATCACCGCCACCGAGACCGCCGGCCACGACGCGCGTGCGGGGGTACACGAACGCATGATGTCGCTGCCCATCCCGCGCGTCACGCCGTTCCTGGGCCGGATGGCGTGGGTGGTGGTGCGCATGCTGCTGGCGCTGGCGGGCGGTCTCGGCATCGGCTACGCGCTGGGTTTCCGGTTCCACGGGTCCGCCTGGCACACACTGGCTTTCCTGGCGTTGGTGGTGGTCTTCGGGCTGGCGCTGAGCATGCTCACCGACGCGGTAGGCACGGTCGCGCGTAATTCGGTGTCCATCGCCAGCATTCTCATGATCCCGCAGCTCATCCTGGTGATGGCGTCCACGGGACTCGTTCCGGCGGCAGGGTTTCCGGACTGGGCGCAGCCCTTCGTCCGAAATCAGCCCATGTCGGTGTTCACCGATGCGCTGCGGGCGCTGGCGACCGGGACGGGGATCGATCTGACGGCCGCGCTGGTCTGGGCGGCGGCGCTGCTCACCGCGGGCGGCATCGCGATCGTCGCGGCGGGTCGGGCACAGGTGAGCCGATGAATCAGGAAGCCATGACCACAGTCGAATCCAATTCCACCGCAGTGAATTCCACCGCGACAGCCACGACATGGCCGCCGCGCCAAGCCGTTCCGCTGCTACGTCAGTCGCTCGTGCATGCGGGCGCGCTGCTGCGATCCTGGTCGCGCGACCCGGGAATCGTGGTGCAGTCGTTGGTCTTTCCCGCCTTCATGCTGCTGATGTTCCAGCTGGTGCTGGGCAAGACGGTGACCGCCATGGGCGGCGGTGACAGCGTGTACGGCAATACCGGCCTGGTGGCGCTGGTGGGCGCGCTGTTCGGCACCCTCGCCACGGCGATCAGCCTGATCTCCGAACGCGATACCGGGCTGCTGGCGCGCACCTGGACGCTGCCGGTGCCGCGAGCGGGCTTCATCGCCGGGCGGCTGCTCGCCGAGGCGCTGCGCACCGGTATCGCCACCGTGGTGTTGTTCGCCGTGGCGGTGCCGCTGGGCTTCCGCTTCGAGCACGGGATCGCCGCCGCCGTCGGCGCGGTGCTGGTGCCGATGGTGTTCGCGGTCGGCATCGCGGTGCCGGTGATCGCCATGGCCACGGTGGCGTCGGGGCGGCAGGCCGTGCAGCAATTAGGCGGGTTGTTCCTGCTGCTGCTGTTCTTCAACGGCGGCTTCGCGCCGGTCTCCGAATACCCGGGCTGGTTGCAGCCGGTGGTGCGGCACCAGCCGATGACCCCGGCGGTGGACGCCGTACGCGGCCTGACCGAGAGCGGTGCGGTGGCGAAACCGCTCGTCCTCACGGTGGTGTGGACCCTCGGCCTGATCGTCGTCTTCGGCCCGCTGGCGGTACGGGGGTATCGCCACGCCGCCGAGCAGCGCCGCTGACCCCAGACGCCGCTGACCCGTACGACGAGAACGGGGCCCGGTCGGGATT
>NZ_JASCXP010000488.1:0-5072 GCF_030010695.1 Nocardia sp. CC201C | reverse complement strand
TGACTACACGCCGATGACCGTCGGCACGATCATCGGGCGGCGGCGGTAGGTATCGGCCACCCAGCGGCCCACCACGCGGCGCACGCTCTGCGCGATGCGATGCGTCTCGGTGACGCCCTCACCCGCCAGGCGGCGCAGTTCGGCCTCCACCAGTTCCTGGGCGTCGGCCAGGGCGGCCGGGTCGTCGGAGAAACCGCGGCCGTTGAGTTCCGGTGTGGTGACGGCCTTTCCGGTGGTCTCGTCGACGGCGACGGTGATGGAGATGAAGCCACCCTCGCCCAGCACCAGCCGGTCCGACAGCGTGGATTCGCCCACATCGCCGACGGACAGACCGTCCACGTACACCTGGCCGACCCGCAGCTTGCCGGTGATGCTCGCGATGCCGTCCACCAGGTCCACCACGACGCCGTTCTCCGCCAGCACCACTCGCTCCTCGGGCACGCCGGTGGCGACCGCCAGTGCCGCGTTGGCGCGCAGGTGCCGCCATTCCCCGTGCACCGGCATGGCGTTGGTGGGCCGCACCGCGTTGTAGAGGTACAGCAGCTCACCGGCCGAAGCATGGCCGGAGACATGGACTTTCGCGTTCTGCTGAGTCACCACGGTGGCCCCGAGCCGCGCCAGGCCGTTCACGACGGTGAAGACGGCGTTCTCGTTGCCCGGAATGAGCGAGGACGCCAGCACCACCAGGTCGTCGGCGCGGATATTGATCTGGCGGTGATCGCCGCGCGCCATGCGCGAGAGCGCCGACAGCGGCTCGCCCTGCGATCCGGTGGAGATGAGCACCAGCTTGTGCACCGGCAGATTCGCCGCCTGGTCCAGCTCGACCACCAGGCCGTCCGGGATATCCAGGTAGCCGAGATCCTGGGCGATCTGCATATTGCGGACCATGGACCGGCCCACGAAGCACACCCGGCGGTCGTAGCGCTGCGCCACGTCCACCACCTGCTGGATGCGGTGCACGTGGGATGCGAAGGAGGCGACGATGACCCGGCCGCGCGCCTTGCCGATCACCGAATCGAGCACCGGCCCGATCTCGCGTTCGGGGGTGACGAATCCGGGCACCTCGGCATTGGTGGAGTCCACCAGGAACAGGTCCACGCCCTCGTCACCGAGCCGCGAGAAGCCCGCCAGGTCGGTCAGGCGACCATCCAGCGGCAGCTGGTCCAGCTTGATGTCGCCGGTGTGCAGGACGATACCCGCGGGCGTGCGCACCGCCACCGCGAGCGCGTCGGGAATGGAGTGGTTGACCGCGAAGTACTCGCAGTCGAACGGCCCGTGCTGGGTGTGCTCGCCCTCGCTGACCTCGATGAGCTTGGGCTGCAACCGATGTTCGCGGCATTTGGCCGCCACCAGCGCGAGCGTGAACTTCGCGCCCACCACCGGGATGTCGCGGCGCAGGCGCAGCAGGAACGGCACCGCGCCGATGTGGTCCTCGTGCCCGTGGGTGAGGACCACCGCGGCGACATCGTCGATGCGGTCCTCGATGGGGCCGAAGTCCGGCAGGATCAGGTCGACGCCGGGCTGCTGATCCTCCGGGAACAGCACACCGCAGTCGATGATGAGCAACTTGCCGTCATGCTCGAAAACGGTCATGTTCCGGCCGATCTCGCCGATGCCGCCGAGCGCGAATACCCGCAGGCCACCGCGCGGGGCGGCGGGCGGAGTGCCGAAGGCGTGCGGATCGCGCACCGGGGGCGCGGACTGTTCACCGCGATCGGACCGCCCCGACTGGCGGCCGCGGCCGCCCCGCCGGTTGCGGTCGGACGAGCGCCCGCGGCCGGATCGGCCGCCCTCCTGCTCGTTTCGGCTGCGATCGTTCGATTCTTGTTGTGCGGCAGCGGGTTCCGGCGTCACTGTGGACGTCGAAGCCGGTGCGGCGGTTTCCTTGGTCGGCGCGGCGGCCTCCTTGGTCGGTACGGTCGTTGGCTGGGTGTCGCGCTCCCGCACCGGTTCCGGTGCTCCCGCGGCGCGACTCGCGGTACGGCGTGGGCGACGACCGATGGGGTTGCTCATGCGAGCACCCCCGCGGCGCGCAGGTCCGCGGCCAGGTCGTCGAGTTGTCTGTCGTTCGGGATGAGTTGCGGCAGGCGCGGCTCGCCGACCTCGACGCCGAGCAGGCGCAGGGCACCCTTGGTCATGGCAACACCTCCGAAACGGGCCATGGCCCGATAGAGCGGAATCATGCTGGCATTGATCTCGCGCGCCTTGACGATGTCACCGGCCTGGTAGGCGGTATGCATGGCGCGCAGCCGATCGGGCACCAGATGCCCGATGACACTGATGAATCCGACGGCCCCGATGGACAGCCAGGGCAGGTTCAGCACATCGTCGCCGGAGTAGAAGTCCAGTCCGGTCTCGGCGATCATCTCCGCACCCGCGTTGAGGTCACCCTTGGCGTCCTTGACCGCGACGATGCGCGGATGCTCGGCCAGCCGCCGCAGCGCGTCCGGCCCGATGGGGATGATCGAGCGCGGCGGAATGTCGTACAGCGTCACCGGCAGATCGGTGGCATCGGCGACGGCGGTGAAGTGGGCGACCAACCCGTCCTGGGAGGGCCGCGAGTAGTACGGCGTGACGACCAGCAAACCGTGGGCACCCGCGCGCTGGGCGTTGCGCGCCAACTCGATGCTGTGCGCGGTGTCGTAGGTGCCCGCGCCCGCGATGACGGTGGCGCGGTCGCCCACCGCGTCGACGACGGCACGCAGCAGGTCGAACTTCTCGGACTCGGTGGTGGTCGGAGATTCGCCGGTGGTGCCGGAGATGGCGAGCAGGTCGACGCCTCGGTCGCACAGATCGGACGCGAGGGCGACACCGGTATCGACGTCGAGCTTGCCCTCGGCGGTAAAGGGGGTCACCATCGCGACACCGACAGTGCCGGACGCGTGCAGCTCGGTTCGCGTCGAATTACCGTTCGTCATAGCCAGAAGGCTACCCGGTGGCAGGAATGGGTTTCGCACCCTTGTCGCCGAAGCGCCGCCAGTCGGATGCGGATTCGTGTAATGGGGGTTGTACCTGACATCATTTCACTCCTTGTGTGGCGTCATCCGTGACGTCACACTGGTGTCATGGACCTGAACAAATACACCGCTCGCCTGCGCGAGGACCTCATTGCCGCGGCCGCGCTCGGCGATGAGAAAACGCAGGCCACGGCCGCCGCGCTGGCCGCAGCCACGGAGAATTCCGCCCGGCTGACCCTGCTGGCCGCGCTCTCGGATCTGGCCACCGAGATCAGCACCACGCTGGGCGATCGGACCGTGCACGTCTCCGTCGACGGCACCGACGCCCACGTGGATGTGCGCAAGACCGCATCCGATGCCGAACAGCCCTCCTTCGAGGAGGTCACCGGCGATATCAGCCGGGTCACCCTGCGACTGGTCGAGCAGATCAAATCGCGCGCCGAGGAGGCCGCAGCACAGAGCGGGCAATCGCTGAACTCGTGGCTGTCGACCGCCGTGCAGGGCGCGCTGCGGGACCAGATGCGCAAGGGCGGCTCCGGACGCTACGACGAGTGAGGCGGTGACGGCCCGCCGTCGCGCCCGCGACGTCCGGCCGACACACCGACGAGCCGATCGGATCAGCCCACCGTGACCTTGCCGTCGGTGTCGATCTCGGTGCGCTGGTCGCGCTCCGGACCGGTCGCCAGCACCGTGGCCAGCAGCCGCCGCCCCAGCGGCAGCACCCGCACCGTCACCGTGCCCGTATTGGCGGCGTCCAATTCCCTTGTGGCGGCATCGATCACCCGCTTGCGCACCCACTCGGGCACACCGGTGAAACCGCCGTCGTCGAGCAGCACCACCTCGACCCCGCGCGATCGCGCACCCCGCGCCGCGCAGCTCAGCTCATCGGTCACCAGTTGCGGCGCCCGCAGCCCGTCGCGAAGCTCGGCCTCCAACAGGCGGCATTCCTCCCGTTCGGTGGCCGTGAGTTCCACGCCGTCGGCGATGCGCTCCAGGATCGGCCCCGCCACCCGATCCAGCCGGGTGAGCTGGCGGGTGCGCTCGTTGTCGGCGGCCGACATGGTGGCCTCGGCGGCCGCGCGCAGCATGGCCTCCTCGCGCAACAGCCGCAGCGACCGCTGCATGGGTCGCATGATCGCCGCGAACACCGTGATCGCCGCGACCGTGCCGATGGGCACGATGGAGCCGACCACCGCGCTGGCCTCCAACTGCGGACCCATCCCGGCGACCGCGACCACGGCCGCGATGGCGGCCACACCCACCCAGGCGATGCGCACCCGCCCCCGCAGCACCAGCACCGCCAGCACGTACGAGCTCGCGTAGGCGGTCCACACCGAATGCGACTGCCCGCCCGGGGACAGGCTCATGACCGTCAGCCCCGCCGAGGCGGGTCCGGCGGCGGCCGCGAACAATGCCACCGGAACCGGCAGCGGGTCGACGGGCACCACCATCACCAGCGCACCCGCCGCGAGCATGAGCGCCATACCCGCCAGCGCCGACCAGAACGGCACCCCATGGAAGTTCTTGTACATGTACAGCGCGATGGTGGCTTCCAGGATGACCAGGAACAACCAGCCCGCGCCGCCGCGCAGCCCCAGCAGATCGCCGAGGCCGAAGCGGCTGTCGGAAACGTCAGAGTGAGCCATCGCCACCCCAGACCAGTGTCACCGTGGTCCCCTCCCCCGGCTGCGATTCCACGAAGGCCGAGCCGCCCGCGAGCTGGCGCATGCGGCCCAGGATGCTCATGGAGATGCCGAGCCGGTCGGCCGAGACCGCGGCGAGGTCGAAACCCGCTCCGTCATCGGTGAATACGATGCGAATACTGCCCGCGCTGATGGTGGTGGTGACCGTGCGCCGCACCTCCCGCCCCGGAACCGAGGCGTGGCGCAGGCTGTTGCGTACGGCCTCGGTGAGGGCGGCTGCCAGGGTGCTGGCGGTCGGCACCGGCATGCGCAGGTCGTCGTAGCCGGGCCAGGTGCGGGTGGCGAATCGGATGCTCGGATTCACCTCCTGCACGGCCGAACGCAGGAACAGCACCGCCGAGCGGGCGTCCAGCAGGTCCGGATCGCGTTCCCCGCCGCGTACCTCTTCGAGCTGTTCCAGGGTGCGTTCGGC
>NZ_JASCXP010000487.1:0-5099 GCF_030010695.1 Nocardia sp. CC201C | reverse complement strand
CGTGATCGTCCACGCCCAGTAGAAGACCGTCCAATCGCCCTGCCAGCCCCAGCTGCGATTCTCCAGCAGATCGGCGTAGGTGTCGTTCCAGAAGGCGAGCGGGATGATCTCGCTGAGGTAGGTGCCGAAGGTTTGAAAGATGCCGCGGGCCAGGAACAGCGTCGAACCGGCCAGGAAGACGAAGATCATCAGGCCGATGGCCATGCCGATGTTCAGATTGGACAGCCGCTTCACGCCCTTGTCCATCCCCGCGACGATCGAGGCGGTGGCGATGAGGGTCACGACCACGATAATGATGACCTGCTGCGTCTTGCCGATGGGTATGGAATCGCTGAGGTAGTTCAGACCGCTGTTGATCTGCAGGGTGCCCAGGCCGATCGAAGTGGCCACGCCGAACAGCGTGCCGATCACCGCGATGATGTCGATGGCCTTGCCGATCGGCCCGTAGATGCGGTCCCCGATGAGCGGATGGAAGGCCGAACTCATGCGCATGGGCAGCCCGCGCCGATAGATGAAATAGGCGAACGCGAGCGCCGGCAGGCAGAAGATGGCCCAGGTGTGCAGTCCCAGGTGGTACAGCGCGAATGCCATGGCATCGTCGGCGGCCTCGACCGATTTCGGTTCCACCCCTTCGCGCGGTGGATCGCCGAAGTGTGAAATCGGCTCGGCCACGCCCCAGAACATGAGTACGGTGCCGATACCGGCGGCGAACAGCATGGCGAACCAGGACAGGTTGCTGTATTCGGGTTTCGAATCCTGCGCTCCGAGGCGGACATTGCCGTACTTGCTCAGCGCGATCCAGATCAGGAACACCAGCATGGCCGTGACGCTGAAAATGAAGAACCAGCTCAGATTGGTGACGACCCAGTCCTTGGCGGCGGTCGCGCCCCGGTCCAGCTGATCGGTGAACAGGATGGCGAAGATCACGAACCCGATGACGACCCCCGCCGAGACGAAGAAGATCGCGGGGTCGGTCCACAGTCCGAACCGGGTGTACATGCGACGCTGGTGCGGTGGGGTCTCCTTGTTGGTACTCACGACGATCGACCTTCCAGCCGGAGGCGGGGTACAGCCGAGTATGTGCCAATCGGGCTGAACCCCACGTCGAGCCCACCGACGTCGTTGTGATCCCGTAACCCGGTCGGGACTGGCGCGTTTCCCGCACCGGATCGGACACACTTCCCCACGCGAGGCCGGTGGCGGTGGCAGCATGGCCGCCATGCTGTCCATTCAGGAGATGTCGGACCGGTTGGAAATCCAGGACCTCATGGTCCACTACTCGCACGCCGTGGACACCCGCGACTGGGATCGGCTCGACGAGATTTTCACCGCCGACGCCTTCATCGACTACACGGCCATGGGCGGGCCCGCCGGTGATCTGGCGGCGACCAAGAAGTTCCTCGCCGACGTGATGCCGAATTTCCTTGCCTTCCAACACCTCATCAGCAATTCATCCATCATTGTGGACGGTGATGTGGCGACCGCCCGCACCATGTGCCACAACCCGATGACAGTGGCCGGTGCGGACGGTCGCGAGCAGTTGATGCTGTGCGGGCTGTGGTATCTGGATACCTTCGTCCGGGTCGACGGCCGCTGGAGGATTCAGCGGCGCGTCGAGGAGAAGGGCTACATGTTCGTGGCCGCGCCCGCCTAGCGTCCGCTGGAGAGCAGCTGGTCGAAGAAGGAGCGGTACCCGCGCAGCGCCTGACGCAGTTCCTCGGTATCCCCGGAATCGTCTCGGGACCAGCGGGTTTCGAGGTTCTTGCGGCGGTCGGCGTAGGCGTCGGCCAGCCGCTGGATGGTGCCGCCCACCAGTTCGTCGGCCTGATGCACCGCATCACGCGGATCATCGACGAACATGCCCTGCACCTCACGCCAGCGGATGCGCAGCCGCTCCAGTTCACCGTCGGCGATCAACGGTTCCCCGGCGCTCTCGGTCCGGAGCGGGGCGCGCTGCGCCGAATCGTCCACGGAGGCCCGGGAGTTCGATTCGTCCCCGGGGGCCTGGGTTTCCACCCGCGCGCCGGAGTCGGCGGCGTGCTGCGGTTCGCGGGGTTCGCCCGCCGTGTCACGCTGGTCCTCCCCCGCGGCGTAGGCGGCGCGATCGTCCACCGGCATCCCGGCGTGGCCCACGGGCTGCCGGTCGGGGGCGGGTTCGGCGGTGCCGGTGTGCGCGACGAGCCGCTCGTCGTCGGGGGGTGTTTCCTGCGCGGTCGCTTCATTCTTCTTGTTGCGATCGGATCCGATTCTCATGGCTGCCTCACTGGTTGTGCGCGGCGTCGGTGCCGTGTCCGGCCCCGACGAGCAGGTCCTGGAACAGTTCGCGGTAGTGCACGATGGCGGTGCGCATGTCCTCGGTGGACGCGCGTCCGTCGGCGGCGCGGTCGGCGATGTCGTGTGCCGTGCGGTAGTTGTCCAGGGGCCGTGCGTGTTCCACCGACAGGTCGGCGACCCGCTGCCGGTAGTCCTCGGTCGGATAGCCGCGGTCGGCCATGAGCGCGACGACGAGCCGGTCGGCCGCGCCCAGCGCCTGCGGTGGATCGTCGATGAACCGCTCCTGCACCCGCGCCCATTCCATCTCGTAGCGGCGCTGCTCCTGATCGCTCAGGTCCCGCAATTCCAATTCGGCGTGCCGTTGTTCCCGCTGCGCCAGTTCACGTTCGGCGGCCTTGCGGTCCTCGGCCTCCTGAACCGTCCGGTCGTATTCCGGACCGAATTTGCTGCGTAGTCGCCGTCTGCGCCACATCGGCCGTAGCGCCAGCATCGCCAGCGCCAGCACCACGAGGACGACGGCCACGATCACCACGGTAAGGACTTCACCCGACACCAGAACCTCCTTGTCGAGCCGGTTGTTCTGGTGAGGTAATGCCTCGTCGGCGGCGGGTCAAACGCGGGCGGGCGGGACGGTGCGCGCGAAGCCGCCTCGGCCGTTGCGCCCCAGTGTGTTCCGGGTCCCTCTAGTGTCCGTGCGCGCTGGAACCCGGCGGCGCGGGCGGTGGGGTCGGGCGCTGGCCCGGTGCCAGCACCAGGAATTGGCCCATCATGCCCTGGTCCTCGTGCATGAGCAGGTGACAGTGGTACATGTACGGGTAGGTCGGATCGGCGTAGTCGGTGAAGCGCATGGCGAGGGTGTAGGTCGAGCCGGGCCGGGTGTACACGGTGTCCTTCCAGCCGGCCAGTTCCGGTGGCGGCGTCCGGCCGTCGATGTCCAGCACCTGGAATCGGGTGTCGTGGACGTGGAAGTTGTGCGGCCAGTCGTCGACATTGCGCACCGTCCACACCTGGGTGCTGTCCAGCGGCACGGTCAGATCGATGCGGTTCATGTCCATGCGCTGCCGGTTGATCATGAACCATTGCAGGTCGAAATGCCGGTCCGCGGGTGTGCCGGGCGGCACCAGGGCGGCCATGGGTGCCAGTTCGGCGGGCAGCGGCGGCGCGGGCAGCAGGCGGGCGACGGGACGCAGCCACAGGATGTCGAAGGAATCCTCGAATCCGAAGCGCGCCCCGTCGGTGAGGTCGCCGCGCTCGGTCACCGGCAGCGACCGCAGCAGGGCGGCGCGCCCGTCGGCGAAGTCCACCACGATCTCGGCGCGCTCCCCCGGGCTCAGATGCAGGCGGCGCAGCGCCACCGGGGCGGGCAGCAGTCCGCCGTCGGTACCGACCAGGTGGAATTCGCGATCGTCGGCGAAGGCCAGGTGATAGATCCGGCCGGAGGAGCCGTTGAGCACCCGCAGCCGCACCCGCCGGGTGCGGACCGTGAACTCCGCGTCCACGGCCCCATTGGTGACGATGGTGTCGCCGAGCAGCCCGATATCACCGGTGTCGCGTTCGTCGAAGGACCCGTCGGCGGTGAACCGGCGGTCCTGGACGATGAGCGGGATGTCGTCCACGCCGTAGTCGTGCGGCAGGGCGCGCGCCGCCGGGGTGTCGTCGTCCACCAGGAACATGCCCGCCAGCCCGCGGTGCACGTGTTTCTCGGTGGCACCGTGCGGATGCGGATGGTACCAGAGGGTGGCGGCGGGTTGATCGACGGTCCACGACGGTTCCCAGGTGCCGCCGGGTGCGATCGTCTGATGCGGCCCGCCGTCGCAGCGGGCGGGCACGTGCGCACCGTGCCAGTGCACGGTGGTCGGCTCCGGCAGCCCGTTGCGCACCGTGAACGCCACCGTCTCACCGCGCCGCACCCGAATGGTCGGCCCGAGCATCGGACCGTTGAAACCCCAGGTGGGAGTCAGTGTTCCGGCGATGATCTCGGACCGGCCCGCTCGCGTCTCCAGTCGGAACCGGCGCACCCCGTCCACGGTCTCGGCGGCGGCCAGCGGCGGTATGGGCAGGGCCCGGCCGGGCGGCCGCGACGGCCCGGAGCCGCCGCAGGCGCTCAGTGCCAGCGGTGTCGCGGCCAGCCCGGCGAGGAATCCTCGTCTCGTCAGCAATGCAATCCCTTTCGACCGTCCCAGCATCGATTGCCACGAGTTCGCGCGAATCCGCCCTCCGGGCAGGGAAAAGGCCGCGAGGTTCCTCCGACTGGGCCTTGTGTCGGCGTTCTTTCTTTGCTAAGGGCGGTGCTGACCGGTTGCGGAGGCGACGCTCATCTGGCTTACGGTGAACGGGTGATCGACATGCGCGAGTGGCCCGGACTGTCCGCGGCCGTGCGGCTGCTGCCGCTTGCGGTGGTGCCGCTGCTGTTGCTGGCGAGTACCTTCCCCGGTGAATTCCGGGTGCCGCCGCACTACTGGCTGCTGGCCATGGCGGCGGCGGTGGTGTTCGCGCTCGGTGAGCGGTGGCCGCTGGCGGCCTCGATCATCCTGTCCGCCTTGGCGATTCCGATGTTTCTCACCACCGCGTGGGGGCTGTCGAGTTGGGTGCCCTTTCTGGGTGCGCTGGCGGTGGTCGATGTGGTGCGGCGCACCGACCGGTCGGTGGAGACGATGGTCGCGGTCGGCGGCTGGTCGGTGGCCGTGCTCGTCGGACTGGCGGTCGACCACGCGCCCTTCTGGCGGATGGCCAGCGCGGTGGCCGCCGGGGCGTATATCGGCCTGCCGTTGCTGTCCGGCCTGTACCTGCGCGGGCAGCGTCAGTTGGCCGACTCGCTGCGCGCC
>NZ_JASCXP010000486.1:0-5116 GCF_030010695.1 Nocardia sp. CC201C | reverse complement strand
CGGGCCGGAGGTGGCCGCGCGGGTCGGAATCGCCTTGGGCGCGGCGATACTCGTCTGCTTCGCCACCGGCCTGCTGAGCCATTGGATCCAGCATCCGCCGCACTGGTTCACCTGGCCCGCGTATCCGGTCTGGCTGTACCGGGTCACCCAGGGCGCTCACGTGGTATCCGGTGTCGTCGCCCTTCCGCTGCTGCTGGTCAAGCTCTGGTCGGTGTACCCGCGCCTGTTCGCCCGCCCCCTGCTCGGCGACCCGGTGCGCGCCCTGGAACGCGGGTCGATCGCGGTGCTGGTGGGTTCGGCGATCTTCCAGCTCGTCACCGGGCTGTTCAATACCGCGCAGAACTACCCGTGGCGGTTCTTCTTCACTACCACGCACTACGCCATGGCCTACGTCGCCGTGGGTGCGCTCGCCGTACACCTGGCGGTGAAGCTGCCGGTGATCCGCACCGCCCTGCGCCGCCCGGTCGACGACAAAGCGGCTGCGGGCCAGGGCATCTCACGGCGGGCACTGCTGGGTACCGCCGCCGTCGCCGCACTGGCGGCGGGCCTGTCGACGGCGGGCCAGACGATCCCGTACCTGCGCCGCCTCGCCGTCCTCGCACCGCGCAGCGGCGAAGGCCCCCAAGGTGTTCCGATCAACCGGACCGCTCTGGAGGCGGGAGTGGAGCAGCGCGCCACCGCGGTCGACTACACCCTCACCGTCGCGGTCGGCGACCGCCGTCGCGCCTTCAGCCGGGCCGAACTGGCGGCCTTGCCGCAGCACACGGCCGAGCTGCCGATCACGTGTGTGGAGGGGTGGAGCGCCACCGCCCGCTGGTCCGGAGTTCGCCTGCGCGACCTGCTCGCGACCGTCGGCGAATACCGCGGCGGCAGTGTGCGATTCACCTCGCTGGAGGACAGCGGCATCTACCGTGTGTCGGTGCTGCCGCGCCCGCACGCCGTCGCCGCCGACACCCTCGTCGCCCTCCGCATCGGCGACGCCGACCTGAACCTCGACCACGGCTACCCGTGCCGCCTCATCGCCCCCAACCGCCCCGGCGTCCTCCAGACCAAATGGCTGTCCCGCATCGAGGTGCTGCCGTGACCGCGATCCGCGTCGTGCTCGTGCTGCTCGGCCTGTGGCTGGCGGCCCTGGGTGTCACCGACCTGCTGGCGATGAGCCGCACCGACCTCATCTCGATCGTATTCTGGTTCGCGGGCGGCATTCTCGTCCACGACGCGGTCTTCGCGCCACTGTGCGCGGCGATCGGCACCACGGCCCGCCGGGTGCTGCCGCCGCGCGTCTGGGCTCCGGCCGCGTGCGGCGCGGTCGCCACCGTCACCCTGCTGCTCATCGCCGTGCCGGTCCTCGCACCCGGCGGCGCCAACGCCGACAATCCCACCATTCGCGACCGGCCCTATCTGCTCGGGCTGACCCTCGCCCTCGTCACGGTCTGGACCCTGGTCGCCCTGGCCACGGTCATCGCCCACCGCGGCCACACCCATCGCGGCACTCCCGAAAGGTAGTCGTACATGCCCGATTTCAGCGACCTGCGTGCCCTGTTCATCAACTGCACGCTGAAACGATCCCCGGAACGCAGCAATACGCAGGGGCTCATCGACCTGTCGGCGCACATCATGGCGAAGAACGGGGTCAGCGTCTCCCACATCCGCGCCGTCGACCACGATATCGCCACCGGCGTCTGGCCGGATATGACCGAGCACGGCTGGGCGACCGACGCCTGGCCCGACCTGCAACGGCAGGTCATGGACGCCCATATTCTGGTGCTCGCGGGGCCGATCTGGTTGGGCGACAACAGTTCCGTCATGAAGCAGGTGATCGAGCGGCTCTACGCCAACTCCAGCGTGCTCAATGACGCCGGACAGTACGCCTACTACGGGCGGGTCGGCGGCTGCCTCATCACCGGCAATGAGGACGGCATCAAACACTGTGCCATGAACGTGCTCTACAGCCTCCAGCACATCGGCTACAGCATCCCGCCGCAGGCCGACGCGGGCTGGATCGGCGAAGCCGGACCCGGACCGTCCTACCTGGATCCCGGCTCCGGCGGCCCGGACAACGACTTCACCAACCGCAACACCACGTTCATGACCTGGAATCTCATGCACCTGGCCCGCATTCTGGTGGACGCGGGCGGTTTCCCGGCGCACGGCAACCAGCGCAGCGAATGGGATGCGGGCTGCCGCTTCGACTTCGAGAATCCCGAGTACCGCTGATCCCCGCATATCGATGAGCGGTCACCGCTTTCCGTCAGTGGCCGCCGTGACGGGGTGGCGGCGTTCCGGCGGACCCGCCCGGTTCGACCACCACGAACTGCCCCATCATGCCCAGATCCTCGTGCCAGAGCAGATGGCAGTGGTACATGTAGGGCGTATCCGGATCGGCGGGCCCGTCGAAACGCAGGGCGAGCCGCACGGTCGCGCCCGGAGCGATGTACACGGTGTCCTTCGGCCCGCGCAGGGCGGCGGGCGGTGGTGATCCGTCCACCGTCAGCACCCGGAACTGCACATCGTGCACATGAAAGTTGTGCGGCATGCCGTCGGCATTGCGCACCGCCCAGATCTCGGTGGTGCCCCGGGTCACGGTCTCGTCGATGCGGTTCATATCCATGGGCCGACCGTTGATCTGCGCGAAGCGGATATCGAACGTGCGCTCCCGCACGGCTTTCGAGCCGTCGGGTGTGGCCGCGGGCACCAGTGCGGCAGGCAACCCGGGTGCGGGGCGCAGGGTTTCGGCGGCCCGCAATTGGAGGATGTCGAAACGGTCGTCACCGCCCGCGAAGCGGCGACCGAAGAAGTCCAACCCGGCGTCGAGCGGATAGCCCCGCAGCACCACTCGCTCCCCGGGCCGCATCCGCACCACGATCTCGGCCCGCTCAGCCGGCGACAGCTGGACGCGGTCCAATTCGACCGGCCGTTCCAGAAGTCCGCCGTCGGTGCCGACCAGCGCGAACCGCCGGTCGTCGGCGAAACCGAAGTTGTAGATGCGCGCCGTGGAGGCATTGAGCAGGCGCAACCGGATCAGCTCGTCACCCACCTCCCGATACGGCGACAGCGTGCCGTTGACCATGATCCGGTCCCCGAGAAATCCGATATCCCGGAACATCTCGTGTGTTCCACTCAGCTCGCCACCACGAAAACGCACGTCCTGCACGATGATCGGCAGATCGTTCACCCCGTATTCGTGCGGCAACGCCAACCCGTCGGCGGCGTCGTCGGCGAGCAGGAACATGCCCGCCAGCCCGCGCCGCACATGGGATTCGGTCTCCCCGTGCGGATGCGGGTGGTACCAGAGCGTCGCCGCGGGCTGATCGACCAGCCAGTGCGGTGTCCAGGTGGCCCCGGCCGCCACCGGCTGATGCGGCCCGCCGTCCATCTCCGCCGGCAGATGCATGCCGTGCCAATGCACCGACGACGCCTCCGGCAGCGCGTTGCGCACGGTCACCCGCACCTGTTCGCCACGGCGCGCCCGCAGCGTCGGACCGAGGTGATCGCCATTGAAACCCCAGGTCGGCGTGACCACGCCCGGTTCGAATTCCCGCTGCCCCGAGCGCATCTCGAGCTCGAATACGCGCGTGCCGTCGGCCTCCACCCGGGACGGCGCGAGCGGCGGTATCGCCAACTCGCGGTCGAAGTCCACCGTGCCGACGGTGGAGATGTCCGCCGTCATATACACGCGGGCGAACCCGCCCGCGAGCGCCAGCATGATGACCACGAGAACCGCCGCACCGCCGACGAGTATCCGCCGCATGCGCGGCCTGCGTACCGAAGACATCCCTCGACGCTAGAAAACAGCAGGTCGACGCCACATCCGGCAAGGCCCGGAGATCGCCCCCGACCACACCCTGAAATCACGCGCCGCGCCCGCGGGTCACCGGGCGTCAGCATGCGGATGGCTCTACTCTCGCCGGGTGAGCAGTGCGCATCCCACCGAGGCCGCCGACGGCGGACAGCTACGCGTCTCCACCCTGGAGCTGTTCTTCGACCTGGTCTTCGTCTTCACCATCATCCAGCTCTCGCACGTCTACACCCACCACCCGGGCTGGGTGGAATTCGGCCAGGTGGCCCTGATGTTCGGCGTCATCTGGTGGATGTACTCCGGGTACGTGTGGCTCACCAACGAGGTCGCGCCGAGCACCTCGGTGCGGCGCACCTGGCTCATGGTGGGCATGTTCGGCTTCCTCGTCATCGCCCTCGCCGTTCCCGAGGCGTTCCACGGTTCCGGGCTGGCCTTCGGGCTGGGCTATCTGCTCGTCAACACGGTGCACACGGGACTGTTCTATTCGAACGGGGGCGCGTCGGTCACCCCGGCGGTGGTGCGGTTGGCCGTGTTCAACGGCCTGTCGGCCGGACTCGTGCTGGCGGGCGGGCTGACGCACGGCTGGCCGCGTTACGCGCTGTGGGCGCTGGCGGTGGTGGTGCAGATCGTCACGCCGTACCTCATCGATACGAGTGGATTCGTCATCCGGGCCAGCCACTTCTGCGAGCGACACGGACTGGTGGTGATCATCGCCATCGGTGAGTCCATCCTCGCGGTGGGTTCGGGCCTGGCCGGGCTGGACCTGACCTTCGGACTGGCCGGAATGGTCGCGCTCGCACTGACTCTCGCGTACGTGCTGTGGTGGGCCTTCTTCGGGTTCGACGACGAGCGCGGAGAACAGGTGCTGGGCGCCCTGCCCGCGGCCGAACGGCCCCGGATCGCGGTGCTGGCCTACGGTTACGCGCTGACTCCGCTCGTGATCGGCATCGTGATGACCGCCGCCGGACTGCAATTGAGCATCGCCGAGGGCAATGAGCGGCTGCCCGCCGCGGCGGCGCTGGCGCTGTCGGGCGGGGTGGCGCTGTTCTTCGTGGGGCAGTGGGCGTTTCGACTGGTACTCGGACTGCCGCGGCCGTGGTGGCGACTGCTGGCGGCGCTGGCCACGGTGGCGACCGCGGGCGTTGGGGTGATCTGGGTGGCGTGGGGGCAGCTCGCCGTGCTGATCCTGGTCGCCTACGGTTTCGTCATCGCCGACGACATCGTCGGCGTGCGCGGCGGTGAGCACAGTCGCTACCTGCCGTCCAGCCCCCAAAAGTAGTGAAACGCTTCAGCTTCTAACCGGCGGCGGGGTGGGTT
>NZ_JASCXP010000485.1:0-5121 GCF_030010695.1 Nocardia sp. CC201C | reverse complement strand
GCCGCGGTGCTTCCGCCGCGAACGGCGAGACCAGCGTGTTCTCCACGCTGTTGAACACCAGGAAGATGTTCGAGCGCGGGAACGGCGTGATGTTGTTCGACGAGCCGTGCATGATGTTCGAGTCGAACAGCAGCGCCGAGCCCGCGGCACCGGTGAACTGGTTGATGCCGTAGGTGCTGGCCAGCTTGGTGATGTCCTCCTGGGTGGGCACACCGATCTGCTGCTCGCGCAACGAATCCCGGTAGTGCTCGGCCGGGGTCTCCCCCTGGCAGGGCACGAAGGTGCGGTGTGACCCGGGCATGAGCATCAGGCTGCCGTTGTAGGGGTAGTTGTCGGTCAGTGCGATCGACAGGCTCACCGCGCGGGGGGCGGGCATACCGTCCTCCGCGTGCCAGGTCTCGAAGTCCGAATGCCAGTAGAAACCGGCTCCCCGGAAGCCGGGCATGTAGTTCACCCGGCTCTGGTGGATGTAGACCTCGGAACCCAGAATCTGTTCGGCGAGTCCTCGAATTCGGCTCTGGCGCACCAGATCCGCGATGGCGTTGCTGAGCTTGTGCACTTCGAAGATGGAGCGCACCCGCCGCGACGTCTTCTCGATGATCAATCGCTCATCGAGCCACAGGTCCGGATCATCCGCCAAACGCCGGGTCTCCGCCGAGAATTCGGCGACCTCGGCGGGGTCGAGCAGCGCATCGATCACGGAGTAGCCGTAGGGCTCGAAGGTAGCCAGTTCCGGGGACTCGATGTGACCCCACACCGTGGGATCGGTGCGCTCGATGTGAGCGCGCGGTGTGCTGGTCCGGGTCTGGTAGCGATCGATTACGGTGTTGTCCGACAGCGTCATTCGTTCCTGACTCCCAATCTCCCTACTCGGCGGCGACGGCGACCAACGGGTAGACGCCGTTCTCGTCGTGGACCTCCTGTCCGGTGACAGGCGGATTGAACACGCACATCATGCGCATCCGCTCACGCACTTCGAGGCGGTGACGTTCGTGGCCGTCGAGCAGGTACATCGAACCCGGTCCCAGCTCGTACTTCACGTCGTTGTCGAGGTCGACGAGCGTACCCTCGCCCTCGATCAGCCACACCGCCTCGATGTGGTTGAGATAGTGGAACTCGTGCACGGTTCCGGCCTCGATGGTGGTCTCGTGGAAGGAGAAGCCGACACCGTCACCACCGAGCACGATGCGCTTGCTGCGCCATCCCTCCCCCGCCACATCGCGGTCGGTCCCGGTGATCTCCGCGGTGCTGCGAACGATCATGTGTCAGGCCGCCTTTCCGGTGCAGACCGAATCCACGGCGCCCGCCAGGATCTCCAGACCGTGATCGAGTTCGTCCGGGGTGACGGTCAGCGGCGGCAGCAGTTTCACCACTTCGTCCTCCGCGCCGGAGGTCTCCACCAGCAGACCGCGCTCGAAGGCCACCTGGCACACCTTGCCCGCCTGCGAGGCGTCGTCGAAGACCAGGCCCTGCACCAGACCGCGGCCCCGCGTGGACAGGCCGTCGTAGGCGGAGGTCAGGCCGGTCAGCGCCCGCTCGGCGCGTGCGCCCTTCTCCAGGGTGGCCTTCTCCAGGGTGTCGTCGGACCAGAAGTGCTCCAGCGCCGCGCGGGCGGTCACGAAGGCCGGGTTGTTGCCGCGGAAGGTGCCGTTGTGCTCACCCGGCGACCACTGGTCGAGTTCGGGCTTCATGAGCACCAGCGCCATCGGCAGGCCGTAGCCGCCGATCGACTTCGACAGCGTCACGATATCCGGCTTGATACCCGCGATCTCGAAGGAGAAGAACGGGCCGGTGCGACCGCACCCCATCTGCACGTCGTCGACGATGAGCAGGATGCCGCGCTCGGCGCACAGCTCCGACAGCTGGCGCAGCCACGCGGCGCGGGCCACGTTCACGCCGCCCTCACCCTGCACGGTCTCGACGATGACGGCCGCCGGGGCGTCCTGACCCGACGAGGAGTCGTCCAGCACGCGCGTCATCCACGCCAGGCCGTCCATGTCGTCGAGGTAGCCGTCGTAGGGCATGGCGGTCGAATGCACCAGCGGAACACCGGCACCCGCGCGCTTGGTCGCATTGCCGGTCACCGACAGGGCACCCAGCGTCATGCCGTGGAAGGCATTGGTGAAGTTGAGGACCGCGGTGCGTCCGGTCACCTTGCGGGCCAGCTTCAGCGCCGCCTCGACGGCGTTGGCGCCCGTCGGGCCGGGGAACTGCACCTTGTAGTCCAGCCCGCGCGGGGCCAGCAGGGTGCGGCGCAGGGTGTCCAGCAGGTCGCGCTTGGCGACGGTGGACATGTCCAGGCCGTGGGTGATGCCGTCGCGACCGATGTAGTCGATCAGCGCCTCTTTCAGCACCGGGTTGTTGTGCCCGTAGTTGAGCGAACCCGCGCCGGCGAAGAAGTCCAGGTAGTCGCGACCGTTCTCGTCGTGCAGCCACGCGCCGCGGGCGGTGTCGAAGAGAGCGGGCCACGAGCGGCAGTAGCCGCGCACGTTCGATTCGAGATCCTCGAAGATGGTCATCGTCTCGGTGGTGGTCATCGGATCTCCTCCAGTGTGGTCGGCGGCGTGATGCGGTACAGGCGCTCGGCCTCGTGCTGGTCGGGGAAGTGTTCCCGCTCGAAGAGTGGATAGTCGGCGATGACGGCCCGGCGGCGCCGCGTCAGCGAGTTGAACATCGCGATGGAGGCCGGGTTGTCATCGGAGATGGTGGTCTCCAAGGTCGAAACCCCGTGGGCGGCACAGCTGTTCATCAGGGTGTCGAGCATTTCGACGCCCAGACCGCGGCCGCGGTAGGCATGGTCCACGGCCACCTGCCAGACGAACAGTACGTCGGGGGCTTGTGGACGGCAGTAGCCGATCACGAATCCGGCGATGTCACCGTCTATTTCGGCGACGACGGACGTTCCGGCGAAGTCGCGGCACCACATCAGGTACGCGTAGCTCGTATTGGTATCCAGCACGCGGGAATCGCGGGCGATTCGCCAGATACTGCCACCGTCCTCCACCCGTGGGGATCTGAGTGTGAACGTGGAGCCGTCGGGGGGTTCCACCAGAAGCTGATCGATAGTTACGGGGAATTGGCTGAATGGTGTCTTCATGACCATTTCAGAGTGGCGGCCGAATCTTGAGATGAACCGGTCGGCTTCATTGCGATCGTATGACGAGCCCGTTACCCGCGTGTGTCACATACCGGAAGTCGGATAATGAAACGTGCTCCGCCACCGGGACGTTCACCACATTCGACACGCCCGCCGTGCGCCGACACGGTCTCGGCCACCAGAGCCAACCCGATTCCGGTACCGGTCACCGTCCGACGGCCCGCGCGCACCGTCGTAAAGCGATCGAAAACACGTTTACGATCCGCGACGGCGACTCCGGGACCGGCATCGTCGACCATGATGACGGCTTCGTCTCCATTCCGTCGCAATGTGATCCCGACAATGCCGCCGCCGTGCCGCACGGCATTGTCGAGCAAATTGCCCACGGCACGTTCGAGTTCCAATTTCCGGCCGCGAATCATACTGTCCTGCACGACCGTCAATAATTCGGGTGCATGTTTTCGCCCGGATACCGTGTGAATCAATAATTCTTTCAGCGACAGCGGATCGGCGTCGCCCGCGTGCACCCCCGCCTCCATCCTGGCCAGGGCCAGCATGTCGTCGAGCACCCGGCGCAGATGTTCGATCTCGTCGGTGACCAGCCCCAGGGCCAGGCGACAGCGCTCGGGCAGATCCGCCTCGTAGCGCTGCAAGACGCCGACGCTGGTGATGAGGGTGGTCAGCGGAGTACGCAATTCGTGGCTGACGTCACCGACCAGTCGGCGTTCCCGCTCCACGCTGCTGCGCAGCGAGCGCACCACCGGCTCTAAGGTGCGCCGGCTCACCCACATGCCGAGGGCGAGCCCCACGGCCAGGGCCACCACCGCGGTGACGACCAGGAGTGCGATCACCGCTGGACGTCGAGTCGATACCCCAGCCCTCGAACGGTCACGATGAGTTGCGGATCCGAGGCATCCCGCTCGATCTTGGTGCGCAGTCGCCGGATGTGCACGTCGACGATGCGCTCATCGCCGAAGAAGCCGCGGTCCCACACCCGTTCCAGCAGGGTGCCGCGGCTGAGCACCCGCCCGGCCGAGCCGGCGAGTTCACACAGCAGCCGGTACTCGGTGAGCGTGAGGTGAATCTCCTCGTCGCCACGGCGCACGATCCCGCTCTCGGTGGAGAGCACGAGCGGGTTGCCGACCTGCTCGTCGAGCACCATGGTGCCCAGTTCGGAATCCGGATCCTCTTCCGCGGCAGCCTGTTCGGCGAACCGCGCGCGCCGGGCCACGGCGCGCATGCGCGCGGTGATCTCCTTGACCTCGAACGGCTTGGTGACGAAGTCGTCGGCGCCCGCCTCCAGCGCGGCCACCACGTCGTGGGTGTCGTCGCGGGCGCTGACCACGATGATGGGGACGTCGTGGTCGCGGCGGATCTCGCGGATGCAGGTGAAGCCGTCCATACCGCCCAGCATCAGATCCACGATCATGAAATCGGGTGCTCCGTTGTCACGCAGCTGCCTGAGCGCGACCTCTGCCTCCTCCGCCTCAGCGACGTCATAGCCCTCGTCCTCCATGGCCAACCGCAGGGCCACGCGAACGCGGTCGTCATCCTCCACGATCATCAGGTTCGCACTCATATCCCAATCCCAGCCGGACGCGGCTTCGCGTCCACCACGCACACCTCTAGTTCGTTCGGACAGTCCCGACAAAGTGGAGTACCCGGGTCCACCTCCGTCAAACTCGGACACCGCCGAACCTGTGGCGAACTCCCGCCGCTACCCCTACCGAGCAGCCGGTATGGCAGGGTGTCGCATGTGTCACATTCTCGCGCGCGGGCGGCCTCGGCCGCTTCCCTACGTTTGACGGTACTCCTGGGCGTGGCCGGCACCATGCACTTCCTCGCCCCCAAGTTCTTCGACGCCATCGTCCCGCGGTCGCTGCCCGGCAGCGCACGGACCTACACCTATGCCTCCGGCGTCGCCGAACTCGGGATCGCCGGGTTGCTCGCGACACCCCGCACCCGCCGCACCGGCGGTGCGCTCGCGGCCCTGCTCTTCCTCGCCGTCTTCCCGGCGAACATCC
>NZ_JASCXP010000484.1:0-5130 GCF_030010695.1 Nocardia sp. CC201C | reverse complement strand
TGTCGGAGGCCGGTTCGACTCGTCGGACGCGCGCACCGCCACTGGTCCCCGGCCCGGCATCGGTGTCGACACCGGGTCGTCGTCCGTGGCGAAAGGATGGGGCGGCCGTGACCGCTGAAGCGATCGACTGGCGCAATTCGCGGGTCGTCGCCGCGGTGAAACTGCACCGCGCCCACACTCGCCGCAAGACCGGGCTCTTCCTCGCCGAGGGAGCCAATTCGGTGGCGGCTGCGCTGGACACCGGGCGCGTCGAGGAACTGTTCTACTCCGCCGAGGCGGCTGGACGTGAACATGAACTGGTCGCCGGTGCGGCCGCGACGGGCGTGCGCACCACGCTGGTGAGCGACCGCGCGGCGAAAACGTTGGGGGAGACGGTGACTCCGCCCGGCCTGGTCGCGGTCTGCCGCCAGGTCGACGTGCCGTTGAGCACCGTGCTGGACGCGTCGCCGCGCATGCTGGCGGTGCCGGTGGCGATGGCCGACCCCGGCAATGCGGGCACCCTCATCCGGGTCGCCGACGCGGTCGGCGCGAATGGTGTGGTCCTGGCCGGTGATTCGGTGGACCCGCACAACGGCAAATGCGTCCGCGCCTGCGCCGGAAGCCTTTTCCACGTACCCGTCGCCCGCGAACGCGATATCGACGCCACCCTCGACGCGCTGGAGGCGGCCGGTATCGCCGTCCTGGCCACCACCGCCCGCGGCGAGGTGGACCTCGACGACGCCGACGACATCCTGCGCGGCCCCGTCGCCTGGCTGTTCGGCAACGAGGCGCACGGCCTGGACCGTGCCGTCGCCGCCCGCGCCACCCACCGGGTGCGCATTCCCATCCGCGGTCGCGCCGAAAGCCTCAATCTGGCCGCCGCCGCGGCCATCTGCCTGTACGCGAGCGCCCGGGTCCAGCACCGCGGGCGGGGCCGCTAGCCGAGGGCGGCGCGGAGGGGTCGACCGTCTTGTCGAGCATGCCGATGACGAACAGTTCGGGCGCACCCTCGCGCGGGTCGACGCGCAGCCGGGCGGAACTCGGATAGTGCGTTCCACCCACGGCACGGCCGCCCCCCGGGGGGCGATCGGCGGGCCGCCGCCAGGTGGCGGTCTCGCCCTCGTCCAGCATCGGCTCGCGGGTCCGGATTCCCCTGCGCGCAATGGCATTCGCTGTGCCGTGCGCGGGGACCCCTCGACACCACGACATCGAGGGCTCAGTCGTCGTGTTCGGCGAGGTCGGTGACGATCTCGGCGGCCCACTCGGTGCCGAAGCCGTCCCCGGTGATGGCTCCCATGGCGGCCATGTCGATGAGGAGCATGCCGGTGGCCATGAAGCGGCGGGTCTCGGCCACCGACGCGCCGGTCAGGTCGCGGACCAGGTAGTACATCCGGCCGTAGCGGTCGCGGGTCGCGGTGCCGATCTCCGGATCGGAGCTGGCGGCGAAGCCGTGCAGCAGCACCAGGCCGAGTTCGCGTTCGGCGAGGAAGGTGTGGAATGCCTCGCCCATGGCGGCCAGGCGTTCGGCGGGTGCGGCGTCGGCGGCGGCTGCCGCGGCGGCGGTGCGGAAGATCTCCTCGATGCGGTCGCACACCCGCTGCAGCGCCGCCAGGAACAGCTGTCGCTTACCGCCGAACAGGCGGATCACATACGGCTGTGAGACGCCCGCGCGGCGCGCGATCTCATCGGTTCTGGTCGCGGCGTAACCGGATTCGGCGAAGGCTCCGATCGCCGCGGTGAGCACCTGTTCGCCGCGTTCGCTCGCCGTCATCCGGGTCCTGGTCATCTCCGCCATCTCCTCCGTCTCGGTATGCCTTGACATGTTATCAGCGGATGCATACTCTTTCGGCAGTAAGTTATCAGTGGATAACAACTTAAGGATCTCGGGTATGTCCTCCACCCTCACCAGCGCCCCGGACGTCGCGCCCACGGCGACACCCCGTCCCCTCGCCGCGGTCCTGGCCGCGGTCGGAATTCCCATGTTCATGGTCACGCTCGACAACCTCGTGGTGACCAATGCGCTGCCGGTCATCCGCGCCGAACTCGGCGCGTCCCTGACCGACCTGCAATGGTTCGTGAACGCGTACACGCTGTCGTTCGCGACGCTGCTGCTCACCGCCTCGGCCCTCGGCGACCGACTGGGCCGCCGCCGCGTCTTCCTGGCCGGTATCACGCTGTTCACCCTCGCCTCGGCGGCCTGCGCGCTTGCCACCGAACCGTGGATGCTGATCCTGTCTCGAGCGATCCAGGGCTTCGGGGCGGCGGCGGTGATGCCGCTGTCGCTGACCCTGCTGTCGGCGGCGGTGCCGGAACGGATGCGCAGCGCCGCCATCGGCATCTGGGGCGGCATCTCCGGTCTCGGTGTCGCACTCGGTCCGGTGGTGGGCGGCGCCGTGGTGGACGGGCTGAGCTGGCAGTGGATCTTCTGGATCAATGTGCCCGTCGGACTGCTGGCGCTGCCGCTGGCGGCCTGGGCGCTGCGCGAATCCTTCGGCGGCGCACGGCGTTCGGATGTGCTGGGACTGGTGCTCTCGGCCGGCGGTGTGCTCGCCGTGGTGTGGGGCGTGATCCACGGGGCGGACGACGGCTGGACCTCGGCCGGGGTGCTCACCGGACTGGTCGGCGGTGCGGTGTTGCTGCTGTCGTTCGTGCTGTGGGAGCGGCGCGCGCCCGAACCCATGCTGCCGTTGCGGCTGTTCCGGTCGCGCGGGTTCAGTGCGGTGAACGCGACCCTGTTCGCCTTCTCCGTCGGCGTTTTCGGCTCGATCTTCCTGCTGGCACAGTTCTTCCAGGTGGTGCAGGGACTCTCGCCGCTGGAATCCGGTATCCGCACGCTGCCGTGGACGCTGGCCCCGATGGTGGTGGCGCCGCTGGCCGGACTCGTCGTCGACCGGGTGGGGGCGCGGGTGCTCATCGCGGTGGGCCAGCTGTGCCTGGCGGCGGCGCTGGCCTGGATGGCGCTGGTCACCACCGGGGACGTCGCATACGCCGCCCTGGTGCCGCCGTTCCTGCTGGGCGGTATCGGCATGGGCCTGACCTTCGCGCCCGCCTCGGCGGTGGTGATGGCCAGCGCCGACCCCGCCGATCAGGGCATGGCCTCCGGCACCAACAACACCATTCGCGAGGTCGGCGTGGCCATGGGCGTGGCGGTGCTGGCGTCGGTCTTCTCCTCCCACGGCTCGTATCTGAGCCCGGCCGCCTACACCGACGGGCTGGTGCCCGCCGTGTGGGTCGGCGCGGCCATCGTCGCGGTCGGCGGCCTCATCGCCCTGCTGCTGCCCGGCCGCCCCCGCCCCGCACTCCTCGAAGAGCGCACCCCCGCAGCGGAATTCGCGGCCTGATCCCGCCGTGCCCACCGATTCGATTGCGAACGTCTCATGTTCGGAACCCTCATGCTCATGGTCGTCCCGACCCTGGCCTTCCGCCTGCTGGGCGCACTCGGCGTCCGCCGCTTCAGCACCTGGCGGGTGTCCTTCGCCCACGGCCTGGCCGTACTGCTGATGTTCACCGGCGCGGCGCATTTCGCGCCCGACAGCATCGATGTGATGCCGAGCCACGACGACCTGACCACCATGGTCCCGTCGGCCCTGCCGTTCCCCGGTGCCCTGGTCTACGTGACCGGGGTCCTGGAACTGCTCGGCGCGCTGGGGCTGATCGTGACCCGTACCCGCCGCATCGCGGGCATCGGCCTGGCCGTGCTGCTCGTGCTCATGACCCCCGCGAATATCTACGCGGCGGTGAACGACATCCCGCTCAATGGTGACCCGGCCACACCGCTGTGGTTCCGCCTGCCCGAGCAGATCGTCTACATCGCGGTCGCACTCTGGGCGGCCGGGGTGGCGGTCCCGCTCATTCGGGCGCGGCGTGCGCCCGCTCTATCTCGTTGATATTCCGCTCGGCCCAGTCTCGCAGTGCCGCGATCGGTTCCGCGAGACTGCGGCCGAGTGCGGTGAGTTCGTACCTGACCGACATCATGTCCGTCGCCACGGCCATCCGTACCCGCCGCACCATCCGCCACTACCGCCCGGACCCGGTGTCCGCCGCCGCTCTCGACACCCTGGCCGAACTGGCCGTGGCGGCGCCCTCCAGCTGGAATCTCCAGGACCGCTCGCTGGTCGTCGTCACCGATCCGGAGGTCCGGGCCACCGACGGACAGCCGCAGCCGCGGGAGGCCCCCGTCATGCTGGTCTTCGTCGCCGAACCGCAGGCGTGGCGCGCCGACCGCACCGACGTTTCGACCTGGCCCGCCGCAATGGCGCCTGGACGGAGGAGTTCATCTCCGGATTCGACACGGCGGCAAGCCGATTCCAGCAGTCGCTGGCCGAGCGCGACCTGCTGCGCGATGACGCCGTCAAGGACGCCGTGATCGCCGCCACTTACACCATGCTCGCCGCCACTGAACTCGGTTTGGCCGCCTCGCCCGTGAACGGCTGGGACGAGGATCGGGTCAAGAAGGCTATCGGCATCGAGGATCGCGACGACCTCGCCAGTGCCCTGCTCATGTCGGTGGGCTATCCCGCGGCCCGGCGCGCCCATTCCGGCCGCCGTCCGGTCAGGCGACGGTGTTCCGCGACCGCTATCCGGCGCGCACCGGCGGCCGATGGGGCCGGATCCACGGCCCGGCGCGACGTTTCGGACGCTACAGCGGGGTAGTCACCAGAGCGGTGCAATGGTGCGCCGATGCGATGTCAACGCGACTTGTTAACGCGACTAAGGACGAAAACCATGAGCACACGCGACATCACGACCCTGCTGGCCCAGCTGCGTACCGTCCGCGATCTGACCGACACCGAGATCCAGATCGCCGAAACCCGTGTCGCGCAGGCCCGGACCGACGCGGTGCGCCGCGAGCTGTCCGAGAACGCCGACAATGCCCGCCGCCGGGTGGAGGCCATCGAATCCGCCATTCGCGAACTCGGCGGCGTGCCGCAGCTGGTCGGTCCCTTCCTGGGTCGGCTCGTCGCCGCGATCAAGGCGCTGGTCGAACAGGCGCAGCCGTTCGACGAGGCGCTGCTCGGCGATCTCGCCCTGGAACACCAGCTCCTCGACCGCGCCCGCTACATCAAGGCCCTGGCCACCGCCGCGCGGCGGCCCGATGTGGTGGCGCTGGCGGATCGACTGATCACCGCGCATTCGGCCACCGTGGAGTGG
>NZ_JASCXP010000483.1:0-5137 GCF_030010695.1 Nocardia sp. CC201C | reverse complement strand
CGACTCACCCTTGATCGGGTGCGGCGCTGCTGTTTTCGAGACCCGTCGTTTCGAGGCCGTCGCTTCGAGGCCCGGGTAGCATCGCACCCCGCTACCGTCGGGTAGCGGGGTGCGGTGCTACCTCAGAAGTGGGTTCCGAGGTGGTTGATGCCCGCGATCATGGCGCGGATGGCGGATTCGGCGCCGTCGTCGGCGAGGGCGGCGCCCCAACCGCGGCGGTTGTTGAACTCGCATTGGACGAAGGTGGCGATGCCGTCGTCGGTGCGGCGCTGGTGGAAGGCGAGGAGCTCGACCGGGTAGCCCTCGTCGTAGAGGGCCGAGGTCAGCGTCGCCACCGGGCTGCCCGCCGCCACGACGGTGCGCAGGTGGTCGGCGATCTCGAGGGTCGCCGTGTAGCGCCCGCCGGGTCCGTGGTGCCCGATGGGCGTCCACTCACTGAGTTTGACCGGGCCTTCGTGTTCGCAGTACCGGTCGTAGAACTCGGCGGGGGTGAGGTCGCGGCATTCGGCCCGCAGGCTCGCGGGGGCAGCGGCGATGAACGTGTGGGTATCGATGGTGATGGTCATGGTGAGGTTTGGTCTTCCCGAATCTTCCGAGGAATGGCAGAGGGGACCAGCGAAAATCAAAGAGCAGAGTGGCCGCAGCGAGGGGGCCGGTCCGAATCAGACCCCGCTACGGCGGGCTACTACGAGAATTCGCGCCACAGCCACCATCGCGGTGAGCGGAAGAAGCGCGGCGCGGTCGCGGTCGGCGACGTCGAGCGCTGCGCTGCGGCTGTAGGCGGGATTCGGCACGGCGTCGAGCTTAAGGGGACATCTCGGGGATAGCAACCATATTCCGCGCCGACCCACGAGTAACTTTCACCACGGTCGCAGCGGCATGCCTGCGGGACTCTCCGACCCCCTTCCACGACAATGGGCAAATCAGCAGCTAATCAACGGAAGAGGTGCCATGACCGATCCCACGATCCAGCGCACCATCGACCATCTCCTCCGCTGCCACCGCGCCTGCCGACACCAGATCCACGCCAGTCCGGATCCCGACGCGGCCCACGTGGATCGGCGGCATACCGCCATGCTGACCGATGTGTCCGAACTGAGCCGCCACACGGCCGACCTGCTGGACCGCGACTCCCCCTGGGCAGCGTGGCTGTGCGAATTGACCCGCGACGCCTGTATCGACCTCGCCGAGCAGTGCGAACAGTACGGTGAGCGGGCCTGCGCGGACATCTGCCGTGCCACCGCGCTGGCCTGCGCGTCGATAGCGCCGAGCACCCTCCCGCAACACTCCTGACCGTCCACCGACGACCGCGCGCGCCACATTCCGGCGTGCAGCCGGAAACCGGTACGCCCCCGGCCGATAACGCCGAAACGCGGCCGCGCGCCCGACCCACGGGCGATCCGATCAGAGACTGTTCCGATTCACTCTGTCGATCCCGCGGCGGCGTCCGCCGATCACTCGATCCACCCCGCCACACGCCCGGTTGTGCCGGCCGCGACACACCGATTCATGCGGCGCACCGCCCGTGCACGAGATACTCGCGGGCGGTGCGCGCCACGGTCGGTCAGTGCGCGGCCGCGTCCCAGCTGCGGCCCACGCCCACCGACACCTCGAGCGGCACCGAAAGGTCGATGGCCTTCGACATATGTTCGCGGGCAAGTGATTCCAGCGCCTCACGCTCCCCCGACGCCACCTCGAAGACGAGTTCGTCATGAATCTGCAGGAGCATGCGCGACTTCAGGCCCGCGTCCCGGATGGCCCGCTGGGTGTCGATCATGGCGACCTTGATGATGTCGGCGGCCGTGCCCTGGATGGGCGCGTTGAGCGCCATGCGTTCGGCTGCCTCGCGGCGCTGGCGATTGCTGGAGTCCAGGTCCGGCAGGTAACGACGACGGCCGAACAGGGTTTCGGTGTAACCCACCTTGCGCGCCTGCTCGACGGCGTCGCGCAGATAGTCGCGGATGGCGCCGAAACGGTTGAAGTACACCTCCATCTGCGCCTTGGCCTCCTCGGCGCTGATCTTCAACTGCTGCGACAGGCCGTAGGCGGACAGACCATAGGCCAGGCCGTAGGACATGGCCTTGATGCGGCGACGCATTTCCGGGTGCACCTCCGACAGCGGAATGTCGAACGCCTTGGACGCCACGAAGGTGTGCAGGTCCTCACCGGAGTTGAACGCCTCGATCAGGCCCTCGTCCTTGGACAGGTGCGCCATGATCCGCATTTCGATCTGGCTGTAGTCGGCGGTCATGAGCGATTCGAAGCCGGGGCCGACCACGAAGGTGTCGCGGATGCGGCGGCCGGTGTCGGTGCGGATCGGGATGTTCTGCAGATTCGGCTCGGTGGACGACAGTCGCCCGGTGGCGGCGATGGTCTGATTGAAGGTGGTGTGGATGCGCCCGTCGTCGGCGACGGATTTGAGCAGGCCGTCCACGGTCACCTTGAGCCGGGTGGCGTCGCGATGCTCGAGCAGATGTTGCAGGAACGGGTGCTGGGTCTTCTCGTACAGGCCCTCCAGCGCGTCGGCGTCGGTGGTGTAGCCGGTCTTGGTGCGCTTGGTCTTGGGCATATCGAGCTTGTCGAACAGCACCACCTGCAACTGCTTGGGCGAGCCGAGGTTGATCTGCTCGCCGATCACCTCGTAGGCATTGTTCGCGGCCTCGGCGACCCGGTCGGCGAATTCGCGCTGCAACTGTTCGAGCTGATCGGCGTCGACGGCGATACCGGCCTGTTCGAGATCGGCGAGCACGGCCAGCAGCGGCAGTTCCATATCGCGCAGCAGGGCGGTGGACTCGATGCGCTCGAGTTCCTCGTCGAAGGCGGCGGCGAGGTCGGAGACCGCCTGGGCGCGCAGGATCTCGGCCTTGGCGAGCTCCTCGTCGACCTGGTCCTCGTCGTCGAGCAGGGACAGCTGGGCCGCGCCCGAATCCTCCACTCGCAGTTCGCGCTTGAGGTAGCGCAATGACAGATCATCGAGGGTGAAGGTGCGCTGGCCCGGCCGGACCAGGTAGGCGGCCAGGGCGGTGTCGCTGGTGAGGCCGCCGAGGGTCCAGCCGCGGGCGCGCAGGGCGTGCATGGCGGCCTTGGCCTCGTGCAGGGCCTTGGGGGTCTCCGGATCGGCGAGCCAGGCGCCGAGCGTGGCCTCGTCCTCCGGGGTGAGGGCGTGGACGTCGAGGTAGCCGCCCTCGCCGTCGGCGGCCGCGATGGCGATGGCCTTGGTGTCGCCATTGACCGGATTGCCGACGCCGACCACCGAAACGCCGTGGCGCTGACCGGCTTTGGCGTGTTCTGCCAGCCAGTCGGCGACCGAGCCCGGAGCCAGGGTGCCGCCGCTGATCTCGAATCCGGCCTCGGCCTCGGGTTCCACCGGGGCGAGGGTGTCGAACAGGCGGTCGCGCAGGACGCGGAATTCCAGATCGTCGAACAGGGAGTGGATCTTCTCCCGGTCCCACGGCTGCATGGCCAGCTGGTCGGGGGTGTAGGGCACCGGCACATCGCGCACCATCTCGGTGAGCTGCCGGTTGAGCACCACACTGGACAGGTTGGCGCGCAGCGCGTCTCCCACCTTGCCCTTGACGGTGTCCACCTTGTCCACCAGTGCGGCCAGGTCGCCGTATTCGCGCACCCATTTGGCGGCGGTCTTCTCGCCGACGCCGGGAATGCCGGGCAGGTTGTCGCTCGGGTCGCCGCGCAGCGCCGCGAAATCGGGATACTGCGCCGGGGTGAGCCCGTACTTCTCCTCCACCGCCGCCGGGGTGAACCGGGTCAGCTCGCTGACGCCCTTCTTCGGGTACAGCACGGTGACATCGTCGTTGACCAGTTGCAGCGAATCCCGGTCGCCGCTCACGATCAGCACCCGGTATCCCTGCGGCACCGCCTGCGTGGTGAGCGTGGCGATGATGTCGTCCGCCTCGTACCCTTCCATCGCCATGGTGGGAATCCCGAGCGCCCCCAGCACCTCCTGGGTGATCTCCACCTGCCCCCGGAACTCGTCCGGCGTGGTGATCCGGTTCGCCTTGTACTCCGGATACGCCTCGGTCCGGAACGTCTTCCGGTTCACGTCGAACGCCGCCGCCACATGCGTGGGCTTCTCGTCCCGCAGCAGATTGATCAGCATCGCCGTGAACCCGTACACGGCATTGGTGGTCTGCCCGCTCTGCGTCTTGAAATTCTCCGCCGGCAGCGCGTAGAACGCCCGATAAGCCAGCGAATGCCCATCCAGCAGCAACAACGTAGGCCGCTCCCCCACATCGGCGGTAGCGGTGGACGCAGCACTCGGACGCTGATCGATAGAGGCAGGAGTCACGCCCCAGAGTCTAGGGACGTCCACCGACAACCGTACGCACCGGGCGCGAACCGGTCCCGACGCCGACCGAATCGGTGCACTCCCACCGCCACCGGCCCGCCGACGACTCGGCATCGGACCGGTCGTCGCCGTATCCTCACAGCCGTGTGCGACCGGGCCGCGGCATTGCGTGAACTGTACGACGTGTTCGCACGGATCCCACGCCCCGACGTGATCGAGGGCTGCCCGCACTGCGTCGCACCGGACGAGGGACGCTGTCTACTGAATGAGCCGATCCGATCGCTCACGCCGGAGGCGTTGGCCCGATACGCCGCCAAGGCGATGAGTACCTGGGGCGGCGTCGACGACTTCCGCTACCTGCTGCCCCGGTTGCTGGAGCTGGCGGCCGACGACGCCTTCGCCTATCCGGATCCCGAAATCGTGTTCGGGAAACTCGAATACGGCCGCTGGCTCGAGTGGCCGGCCGCCGAGCGGGTCGCCATCGAGCGATTCCTGCGCGCCTGGTGGCGCGATACGCTGGCGTCCTATCCCACCCTGCCCAGCGCCGACACCGTGCTCTGCTCGATCGCCGCCACCGGCCTGGACCTGGAACCGTTTCTCGCGGAGTGGGCGGCATCCGACGGTCCGGCAGCGCAGGCGCAGCTGCTGGAGCTGGCGGCCGGGCGGGAGTGGCGCAGCTCGTACTGGTCGGGGGCGGCGGCGGGGCGGTTGAACGCGTGGTTGGAGCGGCTCGGTTTGGGGTGATGGAAAAGCGATTTCGTCCCGGCGCGTGATGTTGGTACGGTAGTCGCGCGCAACGAAGGGGCGTAGCTCAATTGGCAGAGCAGCGGT
>NZ_JASCXP010000482.1:0-5140 GCF_030010695.1 Nocardia sp. CC201C | reverse complement strand
CGCCCGGTTCGGCTCCGGCCCCGGTTGGGACCCCAACTCACTGTACGTCACCAGCTATCTGGGCACTGTGACGCGACTGACACCGCACTGAGTCCGCACCCGCGTTTTGCCGCGTATGTGTGTGCTGATTTACATTGCGCGTCAGTACAGTTCACGTGATCGACGTGATTCGTCGTGGCACCCCGCGCTACTCGTGGGTACTATCGGGCTATCGCCGGAGATTAACTGTGGTGTAACGCTTTTCGAACGCGCTACACCTGGTCGGTTACCGGTGAACGATCGGGAGAGCAGGGTACCCGACGGGCGTGGGGCTCACGCCCGCTTTTCCATCACGGGTTCGATGAAGAACCGGGCTGGGGTGACTAGTCCCCTTATGCCGCAAGCATTCTCGGTGCCGTCACACGTCTGACCGCACCGGATTCCGCTGATGCGCGCTCACGAGGCGGCGCTTCGCGCTACGGACGCCGGGCAATGGAGCCGAGGTACGCAAAGTGTGCCGTGGCAGTCGCATGCATCGAGCCATCGATACATCGATTGTGCTGTCGTGCACCGTTTTTCACGTGGGGATAGATCTCGATGAGTGTGGACCCGACGGTAATGGAGCGAGTCCGGGAGCTGTTCCGGGGGCGCTTGAACGCGCCCGCGCTGGAACTGGACCGGCCCCTGCTCGAGTATGGCCTCGATTCGGTCCGTTCGGCCGAGTTGGTGATCGAACTCGAGCAGCTGTTCGGCATCGACATACCCGATGCGGATGCCGCCGCCTTGCGCACCACCCGCCAGGTGGCCGAATACGTCGCGGTCGAGCTGCGCAAAGCGAGCTGACATGGCCGATCCGAGTGATGTGTACGGCCGCTACGCCCGGCCCGAGATAACCCGGCTGCTCCGGGCCTTCCATCTCGACGCCGACTACCGCGCGGCCGAGTACGACACGCTGGTCCCCGCCACGCTGGATGGTGGCGGCGGCGTTGCCGCCCGCGCGGTACTCGATCTCGTGGGCGGACACGGGGCCGGACTGTTCGGCCACAACCATCCCGCCCTGATCCGCGCGGCGGAGACGGCATTGCGGGCACGGCGGCCGTTCGCGGTGCAGGGCAGTGTGCGCGCCGGCGCCGCCCGACTGAGCGCGCGATTGTCCGCCCTGGTCGGGGCATCGACGGGGGCCGAGTACGTGGTCACACTGGCATCCACGGGAGCCGAGGCGGTGGAGGCCGCCGTCAAGCACGCCGCGCTGGAACGGTCGCGGTACCTGTCGGCCGTGCGGGCGGACCTGGAGCGGACCCTGCGCCGCGCCCGACGTGACGGTCTGGCCGGGCAACCGCTGCCCGCTCCGTGGGATGCATCGGTGGAATCCCTTCTCGCCCAATCGATCAGCGACGTGACAGCACTGCGGGAACGCGCACCGTTGTTCGTGGCGCTGACGCGATCCTTCCACGGGAAGACCGCCGCGGCGGCGGTGCTCACCGACCGGGCCGCCGACGACGGCCGCCCGCTGTTCGGACCCGAGGTGGTCCGGTTGGACGCCACCGCGCCGAACACCCTCGAACTGTCTCTGGATGGCGAACGAATCACCTTCTGCGACATATCTTTCGGCCCATCCGGTGCGCCGGTGCCGACCGTCCGGCACGCGTCCCGGCTGGCGGCGTGTTTCGTCGAACCCGTGCAGGGCGAGGGCGGCGTGTACGAGCTGCCCGACGACGTGCTGCGCGCCGTCCGCGCCCTGGCCGATCGTCACCGGGCCGCCCTGGTCTTCGACGAGATCCAGAGCGGCATGGGCCGTACCGGCACCTTCCTGGCCGCCGAGCCCTCGGGTGTGCCCGCGGACTACTACCTGTTGTCCAAGGCGCTGGGCGGCGGTCTGGCCAAGCTTTCGGCGCTGCTGGTCCAGCGCGATCGGTATCTGCCCGAGTTCGGCAGACAGCACACCTCCACCTTCGCCGAGGACGACTACTCGTCCGAGATCGCCTGTACGGCACTGGATCTGATACCCGAACTGCTGCCGCGCATCGCCGCCACCGGTACCCGGCTGCGCGATCGGCTGCGCGCGGTGGCCGACCGCCGACCGGATGTCATCACCGGGGTGCGCGGGCGCGGGCTGCTGCTGGCGGTGGAACTGCGCCCGCCCCGACCGGCATCGCCCATACTGCGCGAGTTCCTGGACGAGGAATGGTTCGGGTATCTGGTCGCCGGACATCTCCTGCACCGGCACGGCATCCGGGTGCTGCCGACCCTGTCCGCCCCCGCCACGCTGCGGGTGCAGCCGTCGGCGTACCTCGGCGTCGCCGATATCGACCGCATCGCGACGGCCTTCGAGGCCGTGGCCGACCTGCTGCACCGCGCGGACTACGCGGCCCTGCTCGACCATCTCACCCGGCCCGCCGCGCATCCGACCCCGCTGCCCGCGCACACACCCGATCCCGAGCGCCGCTGCCCCGAGCCCGCCACCGCACTCGACGGCCCGCCGCGCGTCGCCTTCCTCGCCAATCTGGAACGCCCGGGGGATCTGCGGCTGCTGGCACCGGAGTTGGCCGCGTGGTCCGACCATCAGTGTGAGGCCCTGATGGAGCGGCTGCGCGGCGTGCTGCGGCCCTTCGAGGTCACCCGGCAACGCATCCGGTCGGTATCGGGGGCCGAAGTCGAGGTCGCCATGATCGCCGTGCCGTTCTCGGCACAGCAGGCCGTCACCATCCAGCGCGACGGCGAGGGCGCATGGCTGCGGGATGTGGTGTTCGACGCGGTGGATCTCGCGATCGGCGCGGGGGCCGGTGTGATCGGTCTGGGCGGCTACACCTCGATCGTCACCGACGCCGCCCGCGCCGTGGTGGAGGACACCGCCCGCATCACCTCCGGCAACTCGCTCACCGCCGCGTGCGCCTACGAGCTCATGCGCCGGGAGCTGGCGGCGCTGCCCGCCGGGGAGCGCCGCGTCGCCGTGGTCGGAGCCATCGGCAATATCGGGGCGGTCATGGCGGAACTACTACTCCCGCACGTCGATTCGCTACTGCTGGTGGGTCGGCGCGGTTCCGCGCGACGGCTGCGGGCCGTGGCCGAGCGGCTCGGCGATCCGGACCGGGTCGCGGTGCGCGAGGATATGACCGCGCTGCGCGACTGCCGCTTGATCGTCACCGCCACCAATGCGGCCACCCCGGTGCTCACGGCCGACCAGCTGCCCACCGACCACCCCGTCCTCGTCTACGACCTCGCGGTCCCGGGCGATGTGGATCCCGGTGCCGCCGCGCTGCCCGGGGTCACCGTGCTGTCCGGTGGCCGCATGCGCCTGCCGGACGATCAGGTCCCCGATTTCCCGGGCACCAAGCTGCCGCCGGGCACCCTCTACGCCTGTATGGCCGAGACCATCGCCCTCGGCTTCGAACCGGACACGCCGAGCCCGTCCTACGGCGCGCTGACCGTCGCCGGGGTGCGGGCCGCGGCCGAGCTGGCGCGGCGGCAGCGGATCGTGCCCGCACCGCTCGCACCGCGAGGAGTCACCATGACCGTTCCCATGCTGTTGGGCGCACCCGACTTCCGGATCGAGGCCGCGGGCGGCAAGGCGGCCACCCTGCACGAACTCACCGCCGCCGGATTCCCGGTGCCGCCGGGCTTCGTGATTCCCGGCGACACCGATCCGGACCTGCTGACCGATGCCGAACTGGATGCGCTCATCGCGGCCGTCGGCGGCTACCCGGTGGCCGTGCGCTCCAGCGGGGTGCTCGAGGACCTCGACGACGCCAGCTTCGCCGGACAGTACGAGACCTACCTCGAGATCGGCGATCGGGACGCGCTGCGCCGCCGCATCGCCGACTGCCGGGCCTCGGCGCACAACGACCGGGTGCGCGGCTACCTGGAACGCCGCGGTTTCGATCCGGCCCGGGCGCGGGTGGCGGTGCTGGTGCAGCGCATGGTCGAATCCCGCACCGCCGGTGTGGGCTTCACCATCGACCCGATCACGGGCAGGGAGGAACACGCGGTCGTGGAGTGCTGCGCCGGGCTGGGGGAGCGCTTGGTGTCCGGACACGTGACACCGCTGCGGCTCACGGTCCGGCTGGTCGACGGCACGGTAGTGCAGCGCAGCGAGGGCGACGAACCGGTGCTGCTGGATGGCGCCGAGATCGCCGAACTGACCCGAATGCTGGTGCGGGTCCAGGCATTCCGGCATCGACCGCAGGATGTGGAATGGGCCGTCGGAACGGACGGACGGCTGTGGCTGCTGCAATCGCGAGCCGTCACCGCCATCGCCTGGCGCACCGATATCGAACAGCTCACCGATGCCGATTTCCGTGACGGCGGCGTCTCCGCCCGCGTCTGCACCCCGCTCATGTTCTCGCTGTACGAGAACGCCTTCCAGGCGTCCATGCAGCGATTCTTCACCCGGCTCGGACTGCTCGACGACGAACCCGCCTGGATGGCCATGCACTACGGCCGCGCCTACTGGAACGTGGCGGCGGTGAAGCGGGCCTACGCGGGCGTGCCCGGCTACGACGAGCGCATCTTCGACGCCGATCTGGGCGTCAACGTGGACTATGGGCCGGACGGGCCGGACCGCACGCCCACGAACGCGCTGACGGTGGCCCGCGCGGTACCGACCGCGCTGGCACTGCGGCGGTTCACCACCGGGCAACTGACGGAGGTGGAGCGGTTCGCCGCCGGCTGGGAGGCCAAGTACGCGCGCTGGCGGGAGCGGGCGGCGCGACTGCCGAGCGTGGACACCGCGACCTTCACCGCGGAACTGGTGGACTGTCTGCTGTCGTTCCACGCCACCACCGAACGCGCCTACTTCACCACGATCTACCACAACACCACCGTCCAATCGGATTTCAAGACGCTGCTCGCCAAGGTCGACGCCGCCACCGGCGGCAGCACCCAGGTGCTGGCGCTCATCGGCGGGCTGGCCGAGGTGAGCCATATGGCCATGCAGCGCGGCATTGTCGGGCTGTACCGGGTGGCGGACGCCGAGGGCCTGGACGGTGAGGCGGGGCGGCGGGCGTTGCGGGAGTTCCTGGACGAACACGGCTTCCACGCCGATAGGGAATTGGATATCACCTGCCCGCGCTGGTCGGAGGAGCCCGCACGAGTTCGGGACATGATCGCGTCGATGCTCGCGGCCGGGACCCCGCCCGCCGATCCGGAGCGGTCGCTCACCGAG
>NZ_JASCXP010000481.1:0-5151 GCF_030010695.1 Nocardia sp. CC201C | reverse complement strand
TTCAGCGCCGCGAGCCCCGCCCGGAGCGAAGCGGAGGGCAAGATAGATACTGCCCGTATGTCTGCTGACGCCGAATTCGGTGCTCGCTCGTCCAAGACTCCTCGGTTCCGGGGTCCGATAATGCTGCGCCGTGATCGTAAGAAGGGGATAGGGACCACCGACGAGCATTTGCTCGACGAACGCGGGACCGGTGACTGGGTGCACACCGATCCGTGGCGGGTGCTGCGGATTCAGGCCGAATTCGTCGAGGGCTTCGGCACTTTGGCGGAGGTGCCGCGGGCCGTGGCGATGTTCGGGTCGGCGCGGACTCCGGCCGATCATCCGGAGTACCAGGCGGGGCAGGCCATCGGGGCGGCGCTGGCGCGGGCCGGGTTCGCGGTGATCACCGGCGGTGGGCCCGGAGCGATGGAGGCCGCCAACCGGGGTGCGTCCGAGGAGGGCGGGTATTCGATCGGGCTCGGCATCGAGCTGCCGTTCGAACAGCACCTCAACGAGTGGGTGGATCTGGGGATCAACTTCCGCTACTTCTTCGTCCGCAAGACCATGTTCGTGAAGTACTCGCAGGCATTCGTCTGTCTCCCCGGCGGTTTCGGCACCCTCGACGAGCTGTTCGAGGCGCTCACCCTGGTGCAGACCCGCAAGATCACCCGGTTCCCGATCATCCTGTTCGGCACCCGCTACTGGTCGGGTCTGGTGGATTGGCTGCGGGATTCGCTGTTGGGCTCGGCCAAGATCTCCCCCGGCGACCTCGGCCTGCTGCATGTCACCGACAGTGTGGAGGATGTGGTGAACATCGTGACGCAGGCCGCCGAGGCCCGCGCCGAACTCGAGGCGGCGGAGGTGGAGGAACAGTGGTGAGCGACGCGGGTCCGGACAGCACCGCGTACGCGGTGTGCGTGTACTGCTCGGCCAGTTCCGCCGACGCGTCGGTGCTGGAGCTGGCGGCGCGGGTGGGCACCGAGATCGGCCGTCGCGGGTGGCGACTGGTGTCCGGCGGCGGCAATGTCTCCATGATGGGCGCGGTGGCCCAGGCGGCGCGGGCGGCGGGCGCGCACACCCTCGGCGTGATCCCGAAGCACCTGGTGCACAAGGAGGTCGCGGATGTGGACGCCGACGAGCTGATCGTCACCGACACCATGCGGCAGCGCAAGCAGATCATGGAGGACCGCGCCGACGCCTTCCTCACCCTGCCGGGCGGTATCGGCACCCTCGAGGAGTTCTTCGAGACCTGGACCGGTGCGTATCTCGGCGTGCACGACAAACCGGTGGTGGTGCTGGATCCCGACGACCACTACCGCGGCATGTTCGACTGGATCGACGAGCGGTTGGGTGGCCGGGGTTTCGTCGGACGTGAAGCGGTCGACCTGGTGACGGTGACCAAGGATCTGCCCGCGGCGTTCGCCGCCCTGCGGCCCGACGCCTGAAGCGGCCGAATTTCGCGTTCTCCTCGACAACTCGGGCGTCATCGGAAAGGCTGGAAGATGTGACGACCGATGCACGTTCGACGGTGAGCCTGCTCGACCTGGTCCGCGCCCTGCCCGGGATGGCCGTGCGAGCACCGCAGCTGGCGCGAAACGCGCTGGGCCTGTTGGTGAAATCGCGGGACAGAGCCTCGATCGGCCTGTTCTTCCAGCGTGCGGCCCGGCGGCATCCGGACCGGCCCTTCCTGAAATTCGAAGGCCGCGTGTACACCTGGGGCGAGGCGAATGCCGAGGTGAACCGGTACGCGCACGTGCTGGCCGGGCGCGGGGTCGGCCGCGGTGACGTGGTCGGCGTGCTCATGACCAACCGTCCGGAGACGGTGTTCACCGCGCTGGCCACGGTCAAGCTCGGGGCGACGGTCGGGCTGCTCAACCACAATCAGCGAGATACCGTGCTGGCGCACAGTTTCGGGCTGTTGGACAGTGTGGTGGACGTAGTGGGGGAGGAGTGCCGGGAGGCGCTCGAGTCGCTGGCCGAGCCGCGCCCCGCGGTGCTGTGGTCGCAGCAGCTGGCCGACGCCGCCCGCACCGCCGACACCGCGAATCCGGCGGTGACGGCGGAGGTCACGGCGGGCGAGCGGGCTTTCCTGATCTTCACCTCCGGCACCACCGGCATGCCCAAGGCGAGCGTCATGACGCATCTGCGGTGGACCAAGAGCATGGCGGGCCTGGGTGGGCTCGGCGTGCGGCTGCGCGGCGACGACACCATGTACTGCTGTCTGCCGCTGTACCACAACAACGCGCTCACGGTGGCGCTGTCGTCGGTGGTGTCGGCGGGTGCGTGCCTGGCGCTGGGACGGCATTTCTCGGCCTCCCGGTTCTGGGACGAGGCCATCGCCGCCGATGCCACGGCCTTCATCTATATCGGTGAGCTGTGCCGGTATCTGCTCAACCAGCCGCGCAAGAGCAGCGACCGGTCGCATCGGGTGGCCGTCGCGGTGGGCAACGGGCTGCGGCCGGAGCTGTGGGACGAGTTCCGGGATCGGTTCGGCATTCGGCGAATCGTCGAGTTCTACGGTGCCAGTGAGGGGAACGTCGCCTTCATCAACGCCTTCGGTGTGGACCGCACCGCCGGCTTCACGCCGCTGCCCTTCGCCATCGTCGACTACGACGACGAGACCGGTAGGGCCCGACGCGGTCCGGACGGCAAGCTCCGCAAGGTGTCGACCGGCGGCGTCGGCCTACTGCTGGCCAAGGTGACCGACCGCTCCCCCTTCGACGGCTACACCGACGCGGACGCCACCGAATCCAAGCTGGTCCGCGACGGCCTCGCCGACGGCGACTGCTGGTTCGACACCGGCGACCTGGTCCGCGATCAGGGTTACCGGCACATCGCCTTCGTGGACCGCCTCGGCGACACCTTCCGCTGGAAGGGCGAGAACGTGGCCACCACCGAGGTCGAGGGCGCGTTCGACGGCCTCGACGCCGTCTCCCAGGCGGTCGTCTACGGCGTCGACATCCCCGGCACCGACGGCAAGGCGGGCATGGCCGCCGTCACCCTCGCGCAGGACGCGAAATTCGACGGTCACCAGGTCGCCGCCCACCTGTACGACCGCCTCCCCGCCTACGCCGTCCCCCTCTTCATCCGCGTCGTCGGCGAACTGGAGCAGACCTCCACCTTCAAGAGCCGCAAGGTCGACCTCCGCAAACAGGGCTACACCCCCGACGACCACAGCGACCTCTACGTCCTGTCCGGCCGCACCGACGGCTACGTCCCCGCCTACCCCACCTATCCCGAGGACGTGGCCAACGCCCGAGCCCCCCGCGACTGACCGCCGTCGCGGGGAGCCGGACCCGGGTGTCCTCGATCTCCTGACGGGCGGGGTGGGTACAGGGCTGGGTACAGTCGAGGGCATGTGTGCGCCGTTGCCGACATTGTGCGGGAAGCCGGTGGCGACGGATCGGGCGCTGGTGATGGCGATCGTGAACCGGACGCCGGACAGCTTCTACGACAGGGGTGCGACCTTCGGTGACGAGGCCGCCATGGGGGCGGTTGCCCGGGCGGTGCGGGAGGGGGCCGATCTCGTCGATATCGGCGGCGTGAAGGCCGGGCCCGGTGTCGAGGTGGACGCCGCCGAGGAGGCGCGGCGGGTGGTGCCGTTCGTGGCCGCCATTCGGGAGGCGCATCCGGACCTGTTGATCAGTGTGGACACCTGGCGGGCCGAGGTGGCGCGGGCCGCGGTGGCGGCGGGCGCGGATCTGATCAACGACACCTGGGCCGGCGCCGATCCGGACCTGGTGGGGGTGGCGGCCGAGCTGGGGGTGGGCATCGTGTGCAGCCACACCGGCGGAGCCGTGCCGCGCACCCGCCCGCATCGGGTGCGCTACGCCGATGTGGTGGCCGAGGTCACCGACACGGTGGTGAGCGCGGCCGAGGCCGCCGCGGCGGCTGGCGTGGCAAAAGATTCGATACTGATCGATCCCACGCATGATTTCGGCAAAAACACCTACCACGGGCTGGAATTGTTGCGGGCTTTGGACGTTCTCGTTAACTCCGGCTGGCCGGTCTTGATGGCGCTGAGCAATAAGGATTTCATCGGAGAGACTCTTGGTGTCGGCCTGTCCGAACGATTGGAGGGCACATTGGCAGCAACTGCTTGGTCCGCCGCCGCGGGTGCTCGGGTTTTCCGGGTGCACGAGGTCGCCGCCACGCGCCGTGTGGTCGACATGATCGCCGCCATCCAGGGTCTCCGCCCGCCCGCCCGAACCCTGCGAGGTCTCGTATGACGGACTGGAACTTCACCCATACCTGGGATCGTCCCGACTGGACGGTCGAAGCGCTCGTCGCCGCCAAGAAGGACCGCACCGTATCGGTGGTCCTCCCCGCCCTCAACGAACAGGACACCGTCGCCGACGTCGTCGCCAGTATCAGACCCCTGCTCGGCACCCTGGTGGACGAACTGGTGGTGCTGGACTCCGGCTCCACCGACGCCACCATCGAACGCGCCCGCGCCGCCGGGGCCACCGTGTACACCCGCGAACAGGCCGTACCCGAACTCGAGCCCGTGCCGGGCAAGGGGGAGGTGCTGTGGCGGTCGCTGGCCGTCACCGACGGTGACCTGGTGGCGTTCGTGGACTCCGATCTCATCGATCCGGACCCCATGTTCGTGCCGAAGCTGCTCGGCCCACTGCTCACCGTGCCGGACGTGCAACTGTCCAAGGCGTACTACCGCCGCCCGCTGCGCCACGACACCGGTATCGACGAGCACGGCGGCGGCCGCGTCACCGAACTGGTGGCCCGTCCGCTGCTGTCGGCGCTGCGACCCGAGCTGTCGAAGGTGTTGCAGCCGCTCGGCGGCGAGTACGCGGGCACCCGTGAACTGCTCACCTCGGTGCCGTTCGCACCCGGCTACGGCGTCGAGATCGGCCTGCTGCTGGACACTTTCGACCTGTACGGCCTGCACGCCATCGGCCAGGTCAACCTCGGCGTCCGCACCCACCGCAACCGCCCGCTGTCCGACCTGGGCGTCATGAGCCGCCAGATCCTCGGAACGGTGCTGGGCCGCAGCGGAATCCCGGATTCCGGCGCGGCGCTGACCCAATTCCCGCTCATCGGCGGCGAATTCACCGCGCTCACCACCGAGGTGTCGCTGACCGACCGTCCGCCCATGAAGGAGCTGCGCCCCGCCTGGGCAGCCGCCTGACCCGAATCCGTCGAGTAGGCGGGCCG
>NZ_JASCXP010000480.1:0-5190 GCF_030010695.1 Nocardia sp. CC201C | reverse complement strand
CGAGTCCAAGACGAAAGTGGCGCTGTATTTGCTGATCACGATCGCACCGTTCGCGGTGATCGCACCGCTCATCGGGCCCATGCTGGACCGGCTGCAACGCGGTCGCCGGATCGCGCTGGCGAGTTCGTTCGCGATTCGCGTCGTGGTGGCGGTGTTGTTGATCTTCAATTACGACACCTGGGCGCTGTATCCGCTGGCGCTGTGCATGATGATCCTCAGCAAATCGTTCTCGGTGCTGAAATCGGCGGTCACCCCCAGGGTGCTGCCACCGGGAATCGACCTGGTGCGCACCAACTCCCGGCTCACCGTCTTCGGCCTGGTGGGCGGCACGCTGGTGGCGGGCGGCGTCACCGGTCTGATCGCTTCGGTGCTGCACACGCCGGGTGCGCTGGTGTTCGCGGCGGTGCTGGCGGGCGCGGGGTGCTATCTGAGCCTGCGGATTCCGTCGTGGGTGGAGGTCACCGAGGGCGAGGTGCCCGCGACCCTCGGCTATCACGGCGGCGACGCCCGCACCGAGGTGCTCGATCCGAGTCAGGCGGCGAAGATCCAGCCGAGCAAGCGGCGCCAGCCCCTGGGCCGGGCGGTGGTGACCGGGCTCTGGGGCAATGGCACCATTCGCATCCTGACCGGATTCCTGACGTTCTACGTGGCGTTCGTCGCCAAGGCCACCGAGCATCGGCCGGTGCAGCAGGCCGCCATGCTCGGCGTGGTGGGCGCGGCGGCCGCCGTCGGCAACTTCACCGGCAATGCCACCGGCGCGCGCATGAAGCTGGGCCGCCCGTCGCTCATCGTGCTCAGCTGCACCATCGCCTGTGTGGCGGTCGCGGTGCTGGCGGCGCTGCTCGGCAATCTGATCGGCGCGGCGGTGGCGGCGCTGGTGGCGGCGGGGGCGAGCGCGCTGGCCAAGGTGTCGCTGGACGCCTCCATCCAGGACGATCTGCCGCCGGAGTCCATCGCCTCGGGTTTCGGCCGTTCGGAGACGGTGCTGCAACTGTCGTGGGTGCTCGGCGGCGCGGCGGGTGTGCTGCTGCCGACCGACTACTGGAAGGGTTTCCTGGTGGTCACGGCGATCATGGCGCTCGGTCTGGTGCAGACCGTGGTCAGCTACCGTGGTCATTCGCTGCTGCCCGGTTTGGGCGGCAACCGACCTCAGCACGCGAAACAGGAGACCTCCCGCACGCACGGCGCGGGAGAACCCGCCACATGACGGACAGGAAGCACCGGTGAGCAAACCGAACGCCCGCACGATCCTCGCCCTCGTCGCAGCGGCGCTGCTCGTATTCGTGGCCGCCGTCGCGACGGTGGTGGCGCTCGCGGTGCGCGATGCCGACGAGCCGAAGCCCGCCGTCACCGCCTACGCGCACGGCAAGGCCGTGACGGTCGAGCCCTTCATGTACTGCTCCGTGCAGATGGATGATTGTCTGGTGCTGCCCAAGGACGGCGAGACGCAGTTGCCCGTGGCCCTGGACTGCCCCGCGGATTCCGACTGCCGCACCGGCGAATTCGCCGACCTGGAGGTGCCGGGCGGGTACCCGCTGCAGCTGTCGCTGCCCAAGTCGATCGCGCGGAGCCCGTGGGTGGCGGTGGCGTACTACGAGCTGCCGGACGGGGCGATCATGCCGCAGCGGATCTCGCACCGCGATTTCGACGAGGGCACGGTCGCCATCACCATTCCGTCCGCCGAGCGACTGCCGCTGCTCGGCGTGGAGTTGCAGCTGCCGATCCTGGCCCGCGACACCACAACCGGTGAAGAGGGCTACATACCGCACGCCGCCTGGTCCATCCGTACCGCGGACTGACCGCCCGGACGCACCGCGGACCCACCGCCGGACGTACTGCGGACCTACCGCCCGGACGACACCGTCCGCCAACGCAATCGGGCCCCGGTGAGCGAATGCTCATCGGGGCCCGTCGTTTCGGCCGGTCAGTGGTCGAGTTCGCGGGCCACGCCGCGCACGACCTCGGCGATGCGCTGGGCCATCTTGCGATCGGGGTAGCGGCCGCGCTGGAGGTCGGGCTGCACCTTCATCTCCAGCAGCTTGATCATGTCCTCGACCAGGCCGTGCAGTTCGTCGGGAGTCTTTCGCGGAGCGGCGGGTTCGGCATTGCGGCGCTCGCCGCGCCCTTGGCCGCGCACGGACGGGGTCTCCAGCAGCTTGAGACTCAGGGCCTGGGGGCCGCGCCGGCCCGCCGCCATGCCGAATTCCACCCGCTGGCCCGGCTTGAGGGCCTCCACGCCCTCCGGCAATGCGGACGACCGGACATAGACGTCCTCACCCTCATCCTGGGAAAGGAAGCCGAAGCCCTTTTCGACGTCGTACCACTTCACCTTGCCGGTCGGCACTGCGCTCACCCGTTCGTTGTTCGGATGCCCGGCCTCCCGGGCACAACTCGTTGTCGGACCAAACGTCCGCAACCTATCCACTTGCGAAAGAACGCGCCCCACACAGGTATGAGGGACGCGAATGCTTCGAGTCTACCCCGGTGTGAATAGCCCGAGCACATCAGTTTTATGGTCTCGAGGTGTCCGACACCTCCTCGAACTCGACCCCGCGCAGGTCCGGGACCTGGCTGCTGCGTACCGCGATCGTCCTGTTCGCCATTGGATTGCTGGCGATCGTAGGCATTTTCGGCTGGGCGATTCTCGCCGATTCGGAGCCGGGGCTCTGGCTCTATCTCCTCGCCATGTGCGCACCGCTCGGATTTCTGTTCGGGTTGGTGTTCGCGCTGTGGTCGGGTCGGCGCTCGCGATAACCCGCCGGGGGTATCCGCGGACACGCGGGTTGCCCATTCCGTTACCCGACTACACGTGTGATCTTCGTCACATAACGAGACGGTAACAGCGCGATGACAGGACCCTCTCGGACCAGACACGCCGTGACCACCAGCACAGACGGGTCTGCGGAAGCCCTTGTGCCGGATCGCCACTCGATCAGACCCGCCGGTTACCAAATAGTGATTTTTCGCGGCGGTAGTCGTAGTGTCTCTCGCTAGCCGGGTCAGCCCGGCGCCACCGGCCCGCCGCACCGAACCTCACCCCGCGGGTACGGACCCCCACACGGAACCAGGGGTGAGGGCGAGGAACAGCGCGCACCAGCGCGCCGGGACGGACGACCTCTCAGTTCGCCCCCGGTAGTCGGCCTCGCAGGAGCGTACGAGAGGAAACGACCCGAACATGAGTGGACGCCATCGCAAGCCGACCAACACCGGCCGCACCGTCGCCAAGGTCGCCGTCACCGGCGCCATGATCAGCGGCGCCGGAGTGGCCCTGGCGGGCAACGCCAGCGCGGCTCCCGACTCCGATTGGGATCGCCTCGCACAGTGTGAAGCAGGCGGCAACTGGTCGATCAACACCGGCAACGGGTACCACGGCGGCCTGCAGTTCTCGCCCAGCACGTGGCGCGCCCACGGCGGCGGCGAATTCGCCCCCAATGCCTACCAGGCCAGCCGCGAAGAGCAGATCGTCGTCGCCGAGCGCGTGCTCGCGACCCAGGGCTGGGGCGCTTGGCCCTCCTGCTCCTCCAGCCTCGGCCTGAGCAGCGCTCCGACGCCGCGCAGCGCCCCGGCCGAGGAGACCCCGCGCTGGAACCCCGGCGCCGCGCCGCAGACCCAGGCCGCCGACAGCAGCCATCAGGTCTTCCAAGCCGTCGACCGCGCCTTCGAGGTCGCCCAGCAGAACGGCATCAACATCCCGCAGGAGGCGCGTGCCTTCGTCGACGCGGCCAAGAACGGCGGCGTCAAGCTCGATCCCGCGGTGGTGGACTTCTTCGAGGCCAACAAGAACCTGCTTCCGCAGTAATCCCTGTCGCGAATCCCTGTCGCGTACGGCCGAGCCCCGCACCGATCGATGCGGGGCTTCGCCGTGCCGAGAACACGCCCGACATCCCCGGGAGCCGGGCCGCCGCGGTCGGGCGACCCGTGCCACCGCCCCCGTTTGCCGGAGAAGCGCCGTCCCCGTCGGAATATCCGGGTGCCGGGGCAGGCGGCCCCACCCTCCCCATGCCAGAATGAGCCCGTGGTGAACAAATCGAAGAAACCGTACGTCGACAATGGCTGGCCGGAAGTGCCGAGCGGTGAGCATGCCGTGACCGAACTGTCGTCGACTCGTTCCGGCAACCTCTCCCCCTACGGCGAGGACACCGAGTTTCCGCTTCCGGTCGATCAGCTGCCGTACGTGCACCCGCACACGGTCATCAACCGCTGACGACGCTTCACCCCATGCGGTTCGTGGCGCGACACGTCGCGCGGTGGCCGTCGCACGTCCGATTCGGCGCGACGGCCATCGAAACGTGCCCCATGACGCATACCGGCCGGTCGTCCTGCCACCGTGCCCCGCTGGTCCGCCGTGACCGGTAGCGGCCCCGACCACGCCGAGTTCTCCGACGGCACACCGGCTTCCGTACCGTCCGGCGGCGCCGCACCGGATGCGGTCGGCGCTCCGCGCTCGGCACCACCCGTGGGCGACAGCACGCCGACCACAGCGGCGAGCGGGGCGGCCGAATCCAGCGTCGTGGACGATGATCCGAGTTCGGCATCCGAGAGCGCCACGAGCGGTGCGAGTACCCCACCTGGTGTGGACGCGCCCGCCACCACGGCCGAACCCAGCGCGCCTGGTGTCGATTCCCCCGGGGGCAGCCCGGCGACCGCAGGTGCGGGTGTGGCCGACCGGCGGTCCGGAGCCGCCGCCTCGGAGACGAAGGCCGCCGGGCGCGGCAAGGCGACCGGCGCGAAGGGCCGCAAGGCCGCCGCCGAGGCCGCCTCACCGACGGAGTGGCTGGCGGCCCGGTCGGACGACGAGTTGGTTCAGCTGTTGCAGCTGCGGCCGGATCTGGCTGTGCCGCTGCCCGGTTCGATGGCCGTGCTGGCGGCGCGGACCGAACAACGGGCCTCCGTGCTGCGAGCCACCGACGAACTGGACACGCTCGACTTCGCGGTGCTCGAGACACTGGCGGTGCACGGAGCGGCCGACGCCCGTACACCCGTCGCCATGCCCAGAACGCGTCTGCACGAGCTGTTGGGCGATCGGGTGGGCAAGAAGGCGATCAACGCCGCCGTGGACCGCCTGCGGGCACGGGCACTGGTGTGGGGCTCGGACAAGGCGCTGCGGCTCACCCCGTCCGCCCAGGAGGCGCTACCGTGGCCGCTGGGCAGCACCACGGAGATTCCCGACGCCCTCACCGCGGCCGAGAT
>NZ_JASCXP010000479.1:0-5129 GCF_030010695.1 Nocardia sp. CC201C | reverse complement strand
AGATGTGTAATAAGAGACAGGCACCACACCGTTCACCGTGACGGGCACCAGGTCCGGCGGGGTCGCCTTCCACTGTGAGCGTCGGCTGCGGGTATTGGACCGCGACATCTTCCGCTTCGGAACCGCCATCTCAGTTCTCCCCTTCCTGTGCAGCGCCCGTGCGACGGCGCTTGCCGTAGCGGCGCTCGAACTTCTCCACGCGGCCGGCGGTGTCCAGCAGGCGCTGCGCACCGGTCCAGAACGGATGTGAGTCCGAGGTCACGTCGACCACCAGCAGCGGGTAGGTGTTGCCGTCCTCCCACTCCACGGTGCGGTCGGAGGTGGCGGTGGAGCGGGTGAGGAACTGCTTGCCGGTGTTGTTGTCCCGGAAGACCACCGGGTGGTAGTCCGGGTGGATACCTGGCTTCATCGCATTACCTTTCGTTGGAACGGTTGTCGCCGGTGGCGGGGCCGGACGATTCGGTGCCGACCGAGCGGGTCTCCTCGGACGCCTCGCACGGGTCCTCGTGCCAGTCCCCGAAGGGGTCCTCCCACTGCGCGACTCGCTCGGGGGCGCGCCGCACGAGGCGCAGTTCGTCCTCGTCGACCAGCGCCCAGTGCAGGGCCTCTCGGATGGTGTTCGGCTCGGCGTCGTGGGCGAGGATGACCAGGGAGATATCGCGATCGCCGAAATCCGGGTGCCAGCGCAGTGCGGCCATCGCCACGCGGTCCGGGTCCGCCTGCGTCCGTTCGGACTCGGTCATGGCGGCCAGCCACTTCCCGGCGCTGCCGACCCGCAGGCCGCCGCCCGCGGACTCCAGCCACACCACCTCGTCGGGCTGGGTGGCCAGCCAGACGCGGCCGCGCGCGGTGACCACACCCTCGAACAGGACGTCCAGCGCGGAGTGCAGACGCTCCGGATGGAAGGGGCGGTCGGTGGCGAATTCGATGAGGGTGACCCCGTGCTCGGTGTCCAGCGGCGGTTCGCCGCGCAACAGCGGGGCGTGCGCGCCGAAGCTGCGGCCGCGCCGGGCGTCGGCGGGAATCTGCTCGAGCAGGACGCGCAGGTCGGTGCCGGACGCGCCGTCCGGGTCGGCCACCCACAGCACCGGCGCGAGCGGCACCAGCCGGTCGAGGACGGCGGCCAGGCGGGCCTGTTCCAGCGCGTCCACCGCGCCCACCTCGACGGCGATGACGGCATCGGCGAATTCGACCTGGCCGACCGCCAGCTGGGCGACGGTGCGCTCGTCGTCGGTGGTGACGTGGCCGCGGTCGGCGAGGGTGTCGTCACCGGTGGCGTCGGTCAGCCAGTCGCGGGCGTCCACGCAGGTGAGCACGGCCTCGATGCGCACGCTGCGCCCGGCCGGACCGTCCACGCGGCCGTGTACACCGGCGACGGTGACATTCTCGATGGCCTGACAGACCGCCTCGGCCTCGAACGCCGGATCCAGGGCGAGCACGATGCGCCGCACCGAATCACGCTGTCCCAGTACGCACAGGTAGGGCAGCAGGTCGGCGCGCAGAGTGCAGGAGACACAGCCGTGCGCGAGTTCGAGGATGGTCTCGCTCTCCCGGCCCTCGCTGTGCACGATCCGGCGGACCACGCCTTGGCGCAGTTCGCTCAGGTCGTGGCGGACCACGACGGTGCCCGGCTCCGCCAGTTCACCCGCGATCTGGTCCACGCCCGCGGCGGCACGCCCCGGCAGGCCCGCGACCACGAGGACGGGCTTGCGGTCGTCGTGCATCCCCGGCACCACCATCACCTCTTCCGATAACGATTTTCATTTACCGGACGGTAACGGTACATTGTCCGGCAGGCATTGTCGAAAACGATTGTCATCAACAACTGGAAGGGAGTGACATGTCGGCCATCTGCCAGGTCACCGGGCGCAAACCGGGATTCGGCAAGTCCGTATCGCACTCGCACAAGCGGACGAACCGGCGGTGGAACCCCAATATCCAGCGCAAGACCTACTACCTGCCCAGTGAGGACCGGCGCATCACGCTGACCGTCTCCACCAAGGGCATCAAAACCATCGACCGCGACGGGATCGAGGCCGTGGTGGCCCGGCTCCGGGCGCGCGGCGAGAAGATCTAGGAAGGCCGCCGATGGCATCCAAGTCGACCGAGCTGCGTCCGGTCATCAAGCTCAAGTCCACCGCGGGCACCGGGTACACCTACGTCACCCGCAAGAACCGCCGCAACGATCCCGACCGGATGGTGCTCAAGAAGTACGACCCGGTGGTGCGCAAGCACGTCGACTTCCGTGAGGAGCGCTGACGTGGCCAAGAAGTCCAAGATCGAGAAGAACGAGCGGCGCAAGATCGTGGTGGCGCGCTACGCCGAACGACGGGCCGAGCTCAAGGAGCTCATCCGCAAGCCCACCACCTCCGACGCCGACCGCGCCGCCGCACAGACCGCCCTGCGGAAACTGCCGCGCGATGCCAGTCCGGTACGCTTGCGCAATCGAGACGCCTCGGATGGACGCCCACGCGGCCATCTCCGGAAGTTCGGTCTCTCGCGCGTGCGCGTGCGCGAGATGGCACACCGGGGCGAACTGCCCGGTGTGCACAAATCGAGCTGGTAAGCAACCACATCTGGTGAGTAAGGAACCGCTGACATGGCAGTGAAGCGAGCACCGTCGAAGAAGGTCCGCGCTGAGCAGGCCCGACGTCCGAAGAAGAACCCCTTGATCGCCGCCGGTATCGAAACCGTCGACTACAAGGACGTGAACCTGCTCCGCACGTTCATCTCCGACCGCGGCAAGATTCGCAGCCGCCGGGTGACCGGGCTGACGCCGCAGCAGCAGCGGCAGGTCGCCGTCGCGGTGAAGAACGCGCGCGAGATGGCGTTGCTGCCGTTCACCAGCCGCTGACGCGACTGTCGGACGTAAAGGGCTGAGCCCCCGATGCTTTCGCATCGGGGGCTCGATGCGTTTCGCGGGGCGGCCCCGGGTCCGTTCGCAGACGACCAGGCGCGTACGCGTGCGTTTCGCGGGGCACGACCCCAGACGGGTACGCGGGCAGGCCCGAGTGCATCTCGCGGGGCGCTACCCCAGACGGGTACGCGGGCGAGCCCGAGGGGTTCGGGGGCTACGGCGGCGGAGGAGGCGCGGTTCGGGTGGGTGCTGCGCTTGCCCACCCTGCGCCCCTGGCGCAGACTGCCCAACCGCAGCACGGTTCCGGCACGGCGCGGTTACCGGCTGAGCGAGATCAGACGCCGGCCTCGACCGGACGGCGAGCGCGGCCTGGGCAAGCGCGGCACGGCTCGGGCGCGGCGTGTTGACCGGCCACGCGGGGTCAGACGGTGGCCTGCTCGGCTTCGCGGATGGCGCGGGCGAGGGTGGCGGTGGCGTAGCGGCGCCAGAGGGGGGCGACGACGTAGCGGACGAGGCGGGCGCGGCCGGGGTGGGGGAAGAAGGAATAGGTCCAGCGGACAAGGGAATTGCGGCCCGCGGGGGTGAAGGTCCACTCGCCGTCGACCTTGGCCACCAGTCGGCGCATGGTGCCGGTGAATTCGGTCAGTTCGTAGCTGAAGTGGCGGGCGCGGGTGTAGCCGGTGAGTTCCTCCCGGGCGGTGGAACCGTCGGAGAGGACGACGGTGCGGGTATTGCCCGCGGTATCCCACGGGCCGGACTGGTCGCGCACCTCGCGGACGGCGGGCAGTGGACCCATGCCGGTGAAGATGGTGGGCAGATCGATGGGGGCGATCACCTCCATGGCCGTCGCCGCCGAGGTGCGGCAGGTGGATTCGACGGTGACCGGAACGTAGCCGAGGCTCATGGCACACATTGTGCCGGGAAGTTTGCCGACGCGCCCGGAACGAGAAGAGCCCCAGCGCCTTTGACGCCGGGGCTCGATGCTCGTTCCGCGCGACCGCCCGCTTACGGGATGGTCAGCACCTGGCCGACATTGATCAGGTCCGGATTGTCGATGCCGCTGGCCGACGCGATCTCGGGGTAGCGGTTGCCGTCACCGTAGTACTGCTCGGCGATGGCCCACAGGGTCTCGCCGGGAGCGACGGTGTGGGTGCGCGCCTCCGGAGCCGGCGGCGGGGCGGGAGCCTCCGCCGCGGGGGCCGCGACGGCCTCCGGCTCAGCCTGGATCGGGTTGTCGGTATTGGTGCCCGACGACCACAGCGCGCCGCCGTCCTTGCCGTACAGCACGACATTGCGGTCGGGCTGCACGACCAGACGGTCCGCGTCCTTGCCATTGGTCTCGGTGGACCAGGCCGCGCCCTCACCCTTGTACAACACGAAGTTGCCGTCCGCCTGCAGCACGGCCCGCTCGACACCTTGATCGTGAGTGGAGGTGTGCCAGACGACATTGCCGTCCGGCTCCGTCAGCACGAGGTTGCCATCATTCTGCAGAGTCAGGGTGTAGGCACCACCCTTCAGGGACTGACCGAGCCCAAGTTCTTCGCCTACATGCAACGCGTCGCCCACGATGCGTCCTTTCGGAGGGGGGATCTTCGGTAAATCGATGGCGGGAGAAGTGCATTCGCGCATCTGCCGAACAGGCTACTGCTCGGACGCCGCGCGCCGGGGAGATACGCGCCGCAACGGATGAGATTTTGACGACGCTTCGCCAGAAGTTCGCCGGAGGATCGGACCGGACGTGCGGAATCGGCCGGGCGATTAGGGTTGGGGCCATGTACGGGAATTGGGGACGCCGCCTCGCCGCGGCCACGACCGCCGGGCTGCTGAGCCTGACGATCGCCGCCTGCTCGAGCTCGGACGACAACGCCGACACGCCGCGCGGCACCACCGCCTCCACCACGGAGACCACACCCACCGAAGCCCCCGAAGGTCAGCTGGGCCGGGCATTCACCGCCGACCCGACCATCGTCAACCCCCGCCCCATCCCCTTCGACAGCTGGACCCGCCTCGCCCCCGACAAGATCGCGGTGAACTTCCAGACCGGCTCCCCGGAGTGCTACGGCGTGGACGCCACCACCACCGAGACCGACGAATCGGTGTTGGTGGAACTGCGGGCCGGGACCCGGCCCGAAGCGGTGGGTCGGATGTGCACCATGATCGCGGTGTTCGGCACCCTCGAGATCCAGCTGGAGAAACCACTGGGCGACCGAACAGTGTTGAGCGCCAAGTAGATAGCGGCAGGTAGATAGCGCCAAGTAGATAACGCCACGGA
>NZ_JASCXP010000478.1:0-5256 GCF_030010695.1 Nocardia sp. CC201C | reverse complement strand
GAGCTGGGTCGGTGGGCGCGGCGTCCGGAAACCGGTGCGGTGCACCAGTACTACGCCCAGGCGGCAGTGCTCATGGTGCTGTTGGCAGTAGTGCTGCTGGTGTTGGCATGAGGTGGAGCGCACGGGCACGGAGGGATACCGCCGAGTTGCGGACAGCGACAGCACCCGTGGGCGTCCGGTCGACCTGGACTGCGGGACAACGGGGCTCGGGGTACGCGCGCAATGGACCACCGGACGGTGGAGGTTCGGGCAGGCGAGCTCGGTCTACGCGGGCAAGGGACTGCCCGGCTGGCGAGGTTCGGGCAGGCGATACCGGCGTTTTCGGAAGACATCGGAAGCGCACAGCCGGGCTGGAGGACGTGTGCGGGGGGCCTCCGCGTTCGAAGAGGCGCGGGCGGCGGGACTCGGCAGGCACGAAGCCCGGGAGCGAGAATCGCAGGCAGGCGCGGCGGGCGGCGCGCTCCGGAAGTACGCGCGGCGTGGCGACGGAAGTCGGGTGCTGACGTGAGTTCCACACGGACCCAGGGGATGACCGATACGAGAGGAGGTGCGGAATGCTCAGTGTGCTGGTGTTCCTACCACTGGCAGCGGCGCTGATCCTGGCCGCCGTACCCCGACTGGGCGATCGTGCCGTCCGCTGGGCCTGGGTGGCCGCGAGCGCGGCCGAAGTCGTGCTGGTCGCGGTGCTCTGGTGGTCCTACCGACGAACCCCGCCCGCACCCGGCGACTTCGCTTTCACCGAACGCGTCGATTGGATTCCGAGCCTGCGGGCGAGTTATCACATCGGCCTGGACGGGTTCAGTCTACCGCTGGTCGCCATGACGACCGTGCTGTTCCTGGCGTGTGCGGTCTACTCGCTGCGGGAGACCCGCCGGGTGCGTTGGTTCGCCGCGCTGTTCCTGTTCCTCGAGACCGTCTGCCTGGGAGTCTTCGTCTCGCTGGATCTGGTGCTGTTCTTCGTGTTCTTCGATCTGTCGATCGTGGGCATGTACTTCGTGATCAACGGGTGGGGCCACGGGCAGGCGCGCCGGGCGGCCTTGCAGTTCTTCCTCTACACCTTCATCGGATCGCTGGCGCTGCTGCTCGGCTTCATCATCCTGTACCTGGCCGCCGACCCGCACACCTTCGACATCGTCGAACTGACGGCCGCGAACCCCTTGGCGGACAACACGGTACGCGGTTCGATCGCACTGGCCGCGATCGTGCTCGGCCTGGCCGTCAAAACTCCGACGGTGCCCTTCCACACCTGGCTGCCACCCGCCCACACCGAAGCGCCCGCCGCCGGTTCCGCCGTGCTCGCCGGTGTGCTGCTGAAACTGGGCACCTACGGTTTCGTCCGCATCGCCATGCCGCTGCTGCCGGAGGCGTGGCGACGTTTCGCCCTGGTGCTGCTGATTGTCGGCGTGGTCAGTGTGCTCTACGGCGCGCTGGTCGCGCTGGCACAGCGGAACTTCAAGCGCATGATCGCCTACACCTCGGTCAACCACATGGGCTACATCCTGCTCGCCCTGGGCGCGGCCGGTCTGGTGGCGGGCAATTCCGAACAGGCCCGCACGCTGGCGATCTCGGGCGCGGTCACGCAGATGGTCAGCCACGGGCTCATCACCGGCGCGCTGTTCCTCATCGCGGGCGTGCTGTACGCCCGGCGCGAGACCTACGACCTGGACGCCTTCGGCGGTCTCGCCGCCGCGGCCCCGGTGTTGGCGGCGGCCACGGCGGTCGCGTCCATGGCCTCGCTCGGCCTGCCCGGCTTCTCCGGGTTCATCGCCGAATTCCAGGTATTCCTGGGCTCTTTCGCACCCGCGCCGGTACTCACCGCCATCGCGCTCACCGGCATCCTGATCACCGCGGCGCTGCTGCTACGGGCGTATCAGAGCATCTTCCTGGGGCCGAAGCGCATCGGCGAGTTCACCGATGTCACCGCGCCCGAGGCCTGGTCGATCATCCCGCTGCTCGCCGGATCCCTCGTCATCGGGCTGGCTCCACGCTTCCTGCTGGATGTGATCGAACCGTCGGCACGGGTGCTCGGGCTGCTGGTGGAGGGCTGACGTGGGGACCGACAGCGCGGCCCACGGAGGTGTCGCGGTGCTCGCCGCGAGCGGTGGCATGGGCGCGGATCTGGCGGCGCTCGCCCCGGAGGCGGCGCTGGCCCTCGCCGCGGTGCTGGGTCTGCTGCTCGGCTCGTTCCTGCCGCGCACCCGGCAGTGGCCGGTTCGGCTGCTCGCCGCTGTCGCCGCGATCACGACACTGGTGACGACGGTCGCGGTCTGGAACAACCCGCCCGCCACCATCTTCGAGGCCACCTACGACATCGACACCGCCACCAACGCCGTGCGTCTGACGGTGGCCGTTTCCCTACTGCTGATCCTGGCCCTGTCGTGGCCCGGCACCCGGGCCGCCGCCCGCGAATCCGAATTCGTGGTGCTGCTGACCCTGGCCGGACTCGGCGCGGTGTTGCTGGCCGGAGCCGCCGATCTGCTGGTGCTGATCACCGCGTACCTGCTGGCGAGTATTCCGCTGTACGCGCTCACGGCCTTCGAGAAGGACTCCGCGGGGGTGGAGGCCGCCCTCAAGTACTACCTGCTCGGCGCGTTGTTCGGCACCACCATGCTGCTGGGCGCGGCCCTGGTGCTCGGCGCGGGCGGAGCGACCACCTATACTGCGCTGGCCGAGGCCGCGCCGACGGCCCCGCGCGCCGCCCTGGCGGTGGGCGCGGTCGCACTGCTGGGCGCGCTGCTGTTCAAGGCCGGGGCGGTACCGGCGCACTTCTGGGTGCCCGACGTCACCCAGGGCACCCATCCCGCCGTGGCCGCCGTGGTCACCACCGTGCCGAAACTCGGTGCCATCGTGGCGATCTCACGATTCGGCACGGTGGTGTCGGCGGACGGGGAGCTGCGCTGGGGGGTGCTGATCGCGGTCATCGCCGCCGCCACCATGACCCTGGGCAACCTCGCCGCCTTCTTCCAGACCGATGTGCGCCGCCTGCTCGCCTACTCCACCGTCAGCCAGGCCGGATACCTGCTGGTCGGCGTCGCCGCCGTGCGCGGGTCGGAGTTGGCCGTGCCCGCGATCCTGCTGTATCTGGCCGCCTACGCGGTCACCAATCTCGGTGCCTTCGCGGTGGTGTGCGCGCTGCCCGACCGGCGCGCCCTCGGTGACTACACCGGGCTGCTGCGGCGTCGACCCGGGCTCGCAACGGCGTTGCTGGTGTGCCTGTTCGGCCTGATCGGCACCCCGCCCACCGCTGTGTTCGTCGGCAAGCTGACCGTCTTCAGCGCGGCCTTCGACGCCGGGCTGGGCTGGTTGGCCGTGCTGGCGCTGGTCAATACGGTCGCCAGCGTCTTCTACTACCTGCGCTGGGTGGTTCCGGTCGTGCGCGGCGGCGGCGATATCGAACCGTCCCCGCCGGGCGCGGCCGCCGTCACCGCCTACGCGGCGGCCGTGCTGTCCGTGCTGATCGGCCTGCTCGCCGGACCGGTCTGGGGCGCACTGGAATTCGGCTGAACGGCCGTGCTGGTCTGGCTGTCCGCCGTGCTGGTCTGGCTGTCCGCCGTGCTGGTCTGGCTGTCCGCCGTGCTGGTCTGGCTGTCCGCCGTGCTGGTCTGGCTGTCCGCCGTGCCGATCGGGCTGCCCGCCGTGCCGATCGGGCTGCCCGCCGTGCTGATCGGGCTGTCCGCCGAGCCGCGCTGGACTTCCCGTAGCGCAGCCGGTGCCGCTGGCGATGGGCTACCCGTTCCGACCCGCCTCGGCGGTCTCCACCGCAGCCCCCGAATGCCACCGGCCGTCGGGATAGGTGATGTACAGCGGCCCCAGATTGCACGGATGCAGGCATCCGGTCGGGGTGATGAGGGCATCCGGGTGGGTGTCGCGCAGGATGCGGTGGAGTTCCGCCGCGCCGTAGACGGTGCAGCGGGGGCCGCGGCAGACCAGGATATGGGTGCTGTGCTCGGGGATCTCCGACCAGGCGGGACTGCGGAAGGCGCGCGGGCTCGCCGTCACCGGTGTGCCCGCGTCCTGTGCGCGGGCACGGATCAGGGCCGCGAAATCCGCTGTGCCGTCGATACTCTCGGTCATGCGGAGATCGAGGTCGAGGTCGCGGGTCTCCTTCCAGTTGGCCACCGCGCGGGCGATCCAGGTCTCCAGATAGCGGTCGCGCGGAACGGCCAGCGGGATGAGGGTGACCGGCACGTCGTCGGCGGCGGCCGCGTCCAGCACCTCGTGGATGGTCGGCTCGCCCTGGTCCAGCAGGGCGTAGCCCATACCGCAGGCACGGGCCAGGGCGGCGACGGCGGGCAGATCGACACCGGCGGGGGTGGGGCGGGCGACCAGGATGTGGCGGCGGCTCATGCGGTGCGGACCTTTCGCGCGGCGGGAACCACCAGCGGCGTGCCGGTGGCCGGGTCGTCGATCACGGTGCAGTCGAGGTCGAACACCTCGGCCACCAGGTCGGGGCGCACGATCTCGGACGGTGCGCCCTGCGCCACGACGCGGCCGTCCTGCATCGCGACCAGGTGATCGGCGTAGCGGGCGGCCAGATTGAGGTCGTGCAGCACCACGACGATGGTGCGCGGCAACAGATTTCGCAGCAGATCGAGCACGTCGAGCTGATGGGTCAGATCCAGGAAGGTGGTCGGCTCGTCGAGCAGCAGCACCTCCGGATCCTGCGCCACCGCCAAGGCGACCCACACCCGCTGGCGCTGCCCGCCGGAGAGTTCGTCGAGGCTGCGGTCGGCGAGTTCGAGGGTGTCGGTGGCCGCCATCGCCCGGTGCACCGCGGCCTCGTCGGCCTCGGACCACTGGCGAAACCAGCGCTGGTGGGGATGGCGGCCGCGGCCCACCAGGTCGGCGACCGTGATGCCGTCCGGGGCGGTCGGCTGCTGCGGCAGCATCCCCAGACGCCGGGCCAGGGTGCGGGCGGGCAGCCGCCCGATATCGCCGCCGTCCAGCAGCACCGCACCCGCCGCGGGCGGGATCAGGCGGGCCAACCCGCGCAGCAGCGTCGATTTGCCGCAGCCGTTGCGGCCGACGATGACGGTCAGCGCCCCGGCGGGGAAGTCCACGGTGGCATCGGTGACGGCCGGTGTGTCGCCGTAGGCGAGGGTGAGCGCCGAGGTGGTGAGATGAGCGGTGGTGAGGTGAGCGGTCATCCAGCGTGTCCGATTCGGGTTGCGCGGGCCAGGAGATAGACGAGTACGGGCGCGCCGAGCACGGCGGTCACCACCCCGACCGGGAGTTCGGCGGGGAACAGCCGCCGGG
>NZ_JASCXP010000477.1:0-5282 GCF_030010695.1 Nocardia sp. CC201C | reverse complement strand
CGGACTCCAGGATTCGGCTGCGGGGGCCGGTTCCACGGCCGGGCGCGGCGCCTCCGACGAGGGGGCGTTCGGTGCCGCTGGTGAGTATGGGCAGCCGCGTGATCGAGCCGCCGACGCGAGCGCTGCGGCGCAACACCGGACCGCTGACGCTGGTGCGTCGGCAGGGGATTCGGCATCAGCAGAGTCGGCCGGTCCCTCGACCGGTGGCGATCTCGCCGGTACCGGCGCGAACGCTGCCGGTGCGCGGGTACGGAATTCGGCTGCGTCGGCCGGGGAGGCGGACGCCCGGGCCGCGTCGGATACCGCGGCAACCACAGACCGTCGCGTCGGGGCCGCTGTCGATGAGACCGGGGCTGTAGGACCCGCCGCCGAGCCCAGCGCATTCGGTCAGTCCGGAGAAGAGGTCGGCGCCCCCGCGGCCTTCGGGGTAGCCGGTGCGCCGGAATCCGGGGCGGGCGGTGGTATACCCGCCGCCGGTCCGACGGCTGACGCCGCGATGGCCGGGGGTGCGGAACACGCGGTGGGCACGGGTGAGCCCGGAGGCGCGGGCGCGAATGCGGGCGCTGACCTGCTCGCGGGAGTGGGGGAATCGGCGGGTGCGGACGCGGCTGGAGAAGCCGCCGACACCACCGCCGCCAACGCTGTCGCCGACACTGCCGCCAACGCTGCCGAAAAAAGCGGTGCCGCCACTGCCGCCGACAACGCTGCCGCCGACAACGCTGCCGCCGACAACGCTGCCGCCGACAACGCTGCCGCCGACAACGCTGCCGCCGACAACGCTGCCGCCGACAACGCTGCCGCCGACAACGCCGCTGCCGACAATGCGGTCGCTGACAATGCTGCCGCCACTGCTGCTGCCGACAACGCTGCCGCTGACAATGCTGCTGCTGCCGCTGACCACGCGGCCCCCGCCGGGGCGGATCTGACCGTGATGGTGGAGGGTGCCTGGGTCGAGATCAAGGCGAAGGTCCGCGAGTTCGGGCCCGCGCTGCCCGCCCTGCTGGCCGCCGCGGCGGTCGCGCGGGTGGAGGGTGACGTCATCGTGCTGGCGCATCAGCACGCGGCGCTGGCGCAGCGGCTGTCGGAGGCGAAGAACCTGGAGGCGGTGCGATCCACCGTGCGGGCGGTGCTCGGGCGGGAGTTCGAGGTGCGCTGGGAGGTCGGGGGTGCCGCGTCGGGTGGTGCCGGGCGCGGGCGAGGTGCCGGGAACGCTGGACGCGGGGCGGGCGCGCAGGCTCCCGCGAAGAAGGCTCCGCCGAAGTTCTCGCGGCCGAGTCAGGCCAAGGCTGCTGCCGCGGTCGAGCCGCAGGCGGACACGTCCGGCGGGTGGGGTGCGTCGTCCTCGGGTTCCCGAGACGGCGACTCTTCCGCGGGCACTCCGGCATCCCCCCTGGACGACGATATTCCGCTGCCCGACGGGCCGGACCTTCCCGACGACCCGGGGCCGTCGGACTACTCGCCGGTAGGTTATGACGGGGTCCCACCTGCTTCGACAGCGGAGGAGGAGCGGGAGATGTTGGCCGATGCGGCCGTGCCCGTCCCGCCCGGTGATCGCCGCGACCCGGATGAGATGGCCTTGGAGTTGTTGCGGTCGGAGTTGGGTGCCAGCCCGCTGGAGGCTTGACAGCACCCGTGTGAGGCACCTTAAGTTAACCGGAGTTCGCATCCGGCGGTACTATGATCGGGTGGCCGTGAGTTCTGGCTCGGCGAGGTTCTAAGGTATGCCCAGGCGCAAGGGCTGCCGGAGCGTCGACAAGCCGGTTCGTGACGCGGTTTGTACAGCGTCAGGACGGTCGGTCGACAAGGCCGGTCGGCGAGGTAACCGCGGCCGCTCCGCACAACGCGGTGACGGCGCACCTTTAGAGAGGACAACTCCGATATGACCACAGAGGCCTACATTTACGAGGCCATCCGCACTCCGCGCGGCCGCAACAAGAAGGGCTCGCTGCACTCGGTCAAGCCGATCGACCTGACCACCGGTCTGGTCCAGGAGCTGCGTAACCGGTTCCCGAACCTGGACGAGGACCGCATCTCGGACATCATCCTCGGCGTCGTCTCGCCGGTCGGTGACCAGGGCGCCGACATCGCCCGCACCACCGTGCTGACCGCCGGCCTGCCCGACACCGTCGGCGGCATCCAGATCAACCGCTTCTGCGCCTCCGGCCTCGAGGCCGTCAACCTGGCCGCGCAGAAGGTCCGCTCCGGCTTCGACGACCTGGTCATCGCCGGTGGCGTCGAGTCCATGTCCCGCGTGCCGATGGGCTCCGACGGTGGCGCCATGTTCATGGACCCGGCCACCAGCTTCGACAGCTACATTGTCCCGCAGGGCATCTCGGCCGACCTGATCGCCACCATCGAGGGCTTCTCCCGCGAGGACGTCGACGGCTACGCCGTGCGCTCGCAGGAGCTGGCCGACACCGCGTGGAAGAACGGCTACTTCGCCAACTCGGTCGTCCCGGTCAAGGACATCAACGGCCTGACCGTGCTCGACACCGACGAGCACCGCCGCCCGGGCACCAAGGTCGAGGATCTGGCCAAGCTGAACCCGTCCTTCGCGGGCATCGGCGAGATGGGCGGCTTCGATGCCGTCGCCATGCAGCGCTACACCTACGTCGAGAAGATCGATCACGTCCACCACGGCGGCAACAGCTCCGGCATCGTCGACGGTGCCGCGCTGGTCCTGGTCGGCAACGAGGACGCCGGCAAGGCGTCGGGCCTGACCCCGCGCGCCCGCATCGTCGCCACCGCCACCTCCGGCGCCGACGCCACCATCATGCTCACCGGTCCGACCCCGGCCGCCGAGAAGGCCCTGGCCAAGGCCGGTCTGAAGCGTGAGGACATCGACCTCTACGAGATCAACGAGGCCTTCGCCTCCGTCGTCCTGAAGTTCCAGAAGGACCTGCAGATCCCGGACGAGAAGCTGAACGTCAACGGCGGCGCGATCGCCATGGGCCACCCGCTGGGCGCCACCGGCGCCATGATCACCGGCACCATGGTCGACGAGCTGCACCGTCGCAATGCCCGCTACGCGCTGGTGACCCTGTGCATCGGCGGCGGCATGGGTGTGGCCACCATCATCGAGCGCGTCTGACGCCCACTGACTTTTCTCTAGGAGAACGAGAATCAATGACTGAGAACATGATCGGCTGGGAGAAGGACGCCGACGGCATCGTCGTGCTGACCATGGACGACCCGAACCAGGGCGCCAACACCATGAACCAGCTGTACAAGGACTCGATGCGGGCCACCGTGGACCGCCTCGTGGCCGAGAAGGACGACATCACCGGTGTCGTCATCACCTCCGCGAAGAAGACCTTCTTCGCCGGCGGCGACCTCAAGAACATGATGCAGACCACCCCGGCGGACGCCGCGGCCATCATGGAGGAGCTGACCTTCATCAAGGACGACCTGCGTCGTCTGGAGACCCTGGGCAAGCCGGTCGTCGCGGCCATCAACGGCGCGGCCCTCGGCGGCGGCCTGGAGATCGCGCTGGCCACCCACTACCGCATCATCGCCGACGTCAAGGGCGCGCAGGTCGGCCTGCCCGAGGTCTCCCTCGGTCTGCTCCCGGCCGGTGGCGGCGTCACCCGCGTCACCCGCATGCTCGGCATCGCCAACGGCCTGATGCAGGTGCTGCTGCAGGGCAACAAGTTCAACGCCCAGAAGGCCAAGGCCACCGGCCTGGTCAACGAGGTCGTCGCCTCCGTCGACGAGCTGGTCCCGGCCGCCAAGGCGTGGATCAAGGCCAACCCGGACAAGGGCGTGCAGCCCTGGGACGTCAAGGGCTACAAGATCCCGGGCGGCACCCCGTCCACCCCGGCCCTGGCCGCCAACCTCCCGGCCTTCCCGGCCAACCTGCGCAAGCAGATCAAGGGCCAGAACATGCCCGCGCCGCGCGCGATCATGTCCGCCGCGGTCGAGGGCGCGCAGGTCGACTTCGACAACGCCTCGCTCATCGAGTCGCGCTACTTCGTCTCGCTGCTGACCGGCCCGGTCGCGAAGAACATGATCCAGGCGTTCTTCTTCGACCTGCAGTCGATCAACAACGGCGGTTCGCGTCCCAAGGACGTGCCGAAGCGTGAGATCAAGAAGGTCGGCGTCATCGGCGCGGGCATGATGGGCGCGGGCATCGCGTACGTCACGGCGAAGGCCGGCATCGACGTCGTGCTCAAGGACGTCACCATCGAGGCCGCCAACAAGGGCAAGGACTACTCGGTCAAGCTCGAGGAGAAGGCGCTCTCGCGGGGCAAGACCACCGAGGAGAAGTCCAAGGCGCTGCTGGATCGGATCACCCCGTCCGCCGATGCCAAGGATTTCGCGGGCGTGGACTTCGTCATCGAGGCCGTGTTCGAGAACCCCGAGCTGAAGAACAAGGTCTTCCAGGAGATCGAGGACATCGTGGACGCCGACGCGCTGCTCGGCTCCAACACCTCGACCCTGCCGATCACCCTGCTCGCCACCGGTGTGAAGCGGGCCGAGGACTTCATCGGCATCCACTTCTTCTCGCCGGTCGACAAGATGCCGCTGGTCGAGATCATCAAGGGCGAGAAGACCTCCGATGAGGCGCTGGCCCGGGTGTACGACTACACCCTCGCCATCCGCAAGACCCCGATCGTGGTCAACGACTCGCGCGGCTTCTACACCTCGCGCGTCATCGGCAAGTTCATCAACGAGGCCATCAAGATGCTCGACGAGGGCATCGACCCGCAGACCATCGAGCAGGCCGGTCTGCAGGCGGGCTACCCGGCGGCTCCGCTGAAGCTGTCGGACGAGCTGAACTTCACCACCATGCAGAAGATCTACAAGGAGACCGCGGCGGCCCTCGAGGCCGAGGGCGGCGAGATCGACGCCGCGTCGGCCGCGACCGCCGCGATCCTGGACAAGCTGGTGGGCGAGTTCGACCGCAAGGGCAAGGCCGGCGGCGCGGGCTTCTACGACTACGAGAACGGCAAGGCCACCAGCCTGTGGTCGGAGCTGCGCTCGCTGTACAAGACCTCGACCGAACTGCCCGAGGGCGTCACCTTCCAGGATCTGAAGGACCGCATGCTGTTCGCGGAGGCCATCGAGACCCAGAAGTGCTTCGACGAGGGTGTGCTCACCACCACCGCCGACGCCAATATCGGCTCGATCTTCGGCATCGGCTTCCCGGCCTGGACCGGTGGCACCCACCAGTTCATCGTGGGCTACCCGGGTGGGCAGGAGGCCTTCGTGGCCCGTGCCGACGAGTTGGCCGCCAAGTTCGGCGACCGCTTCCAGGTGCCCGCGTCGCTGCGCAAGTAGTT
>NZ_JASCXP010000476.1:0-5317 GCF_030010695.1 Nocardia sp. CC201C | reverse complement strand
CCGGGCCGGGGCGCACGGCCGACGGGTACGCGGTACCGCTGCTGGCGAATGTGGGCAGCGCGGCCGACGCCCGGCTCGCGGTGGAACTCGGCGCCGAGGGTGTCGGACTCTTCCGCACCGAATTCCTGTTCCTGGGACGGCACTCCGCACCGACCATCGACGAGCAGACGGCCCAGTACCGGGAGATCTTCGAGATCCTGGGGGAGCGTCCGGTCACCGTGCGCACCCTGGACGCCGGATCGGACAAGCCGCTGCCGTTTCTGAAGCTGTCCGAGGAGGAGAATCCGGCTCTCGGCGTGCGCGGTATCCGGTTGGCCAGTGTCGATGAGGGGACATTGGACGACCAGCTCACCGCCATCGAGGCCGCCCGCGCCGCCACCGGAACGCCGGTGAAGGTGATGGCCCCCATGGTGGCCACCGTGGAGGAGGCGCGGGCCTTCGCCGCTCGCGCCCGGGAACTGGGCGTGACCAGCCGCGGCATCATGGTGGAGGTTCCGGCCGCCGCCTTGCGCGCCGAGCGGCTCGGCGCGGAGGTGGATTTCTTCTCCATCGGCACCAACGACCTGTCGCAGTATCTGTTCGGGGCCGATCGCATGTCCTCGGCGCTGGCGGAGTTGCACAATCCGTGGCAGCCCGCGCTGGCGGCGACGATCGCGGCCGTGGTCGCGGGCGCGCGGCGGCACGAGGTGGCGGTCGGGGTGTGCGGCGAAGCCGCTTCTCATCCCGAATTCGCCTGTGTGCTGGTGGGTTTGGGTGTGGAGACGCTGTCGATGGCACCGCGGTCGCTGGCCGGGGTGCGGGCCGCGCTGGCGGCGGTCACGCGGGAGCGGTGTGCGCGGGCGGCTGCGGCGGTGCTCGATGCCGCCACCGCCGAGGAGGCTGCGCGGGCAGCGCGGCAGGTTTTGCGAGGGGACCGATGAGCCGGGTGGTTCTCCGTGCGGCGTGCGGTCGCCGGACGGCGCCCGGCCGCTGTCGCGTACTTGCCCATTGCACCGGATCGGTACGGGGGCGGGCGGGTTGAGGACGACACTGCGCGGGCGGGTCGTCACCCTCACCGAGGCGGGCGAACTCGCCGACGGCGTGGTGTCGTTCGACGGTCCGCTCCTCGACTACGTCGGCCCGGCGGCCGAATTCGACGGTGAGCTGCCCACACTCGCGGGTGAGCCGCCGATCGTGCTGCCGGGTCTCATCGATGTGCACTGCCACGGCGGCGGCGGATTCGGTTTCCCGGAAACGGATTTCGACGGCATCGTGAACGCCGTCGGCTTCCACCGCGGCCGCGGCACGACGACGCTGGTCGCCTCCCTGGTCTCGGCCACCGAGGCCGAACTGCTGGAGCGGATCGACCTGCTCGGCAAGGCCGTCGATGCCGGACTGCTCGCGGGCATTCACCTCGAGGGGCCGTTCATCAGCGAACACCGCTGCGGTGCACACGATCCGGCGCGCATCGTGCCCGGTGACCCGGCCATGCTGCGGCGGCTGCTGCGGCACGGCGACGGGCGCATCGTCTCGGTCACCGTCGCCCCGGAGACCGCGCACTTCGACGAACTCGCGGATCTGCTGAACGAGGCGGGCGTGCTGCTGTCGCTCGGGCACACCGTGGCCGACTATGAGCGCTCGGTGCGGGCCATGCGCCGCGGTGACCGGGTGTCCATCACCCATCTGTTCAACGCCATGCCCGCACTGGCACACCGCGACGCCAATTTCCTGACGGCGGCGATGGCGGCGGCCGGGCGCGGTGACGTGGTGGCCGAACTCATCGCCGATGGTGTGCATCTGGCCGACGGGACCGTGCGCATGGTGTTCGACACCCTCGGCGCGGACAATCTCGCGCTCATCACCGACGCCATGGCGGCGGCCGGAATGCCGGACGGTCGCTACCACCTCGGCATTCTGGACGTGATCGTGGCGGACGGGGTGTCGCGGCTCTACGACCCGCACGGGCCGGGCACCATCGCGGGCGGCACCGCCTGCGCCTCGGATGTGCTGCGGCGCACCGTCTTCCACGCCGGTGTGGATCTCACCAGCGCCGCCACCGCCGCCTGCGCCACCCCGGCCCGCCTGCTCGGCATCGACGATCGCGTCGGCGCGCTGCGCGCGGGTATGCGCGCCGACGTGCTCGTCACCGATAGCCAACTGACCCCTGTGACCGTGTACAAGGACGGACTGCCATGGAACTCGTGATCACCGACAACGCGACCGACGCCGGTGTGCTCGCCGGCCGCATCATGGCCGACCATGTGCGGCGCGGTGCGCGCGCCATCGGTCTGGCCACCGGCTCCTCGCCGCTCGGCGCCTATCAGGAGCTCATTCGCCAGCATCGGGAGGAGGGCCTGAGTTTCGCCGGGGTGCAGGCGTTTCTGCTCGACGAGTACATCGGGCTGCCCGCCGGGCACCCGCAGTCCTACGCTCAGTTCATTCGGGACGAGTTCACCGCGCAGGTGGATTTCGCGGACGCCGATGTGCACAGCCCCGACGGCCGTGCCGACGACATTCCGGCCGCCGCGGCCGATTACGAGCGCATGATCGCGCTGAGCGGACCGGTTTCGGTGCAGATTCTCGGTATCGGCGCGAACGGGCACCTGGGGTTCAACGAGCCCGGCTCCTCGCTGCGCTCCCGCACCCGCGTGAAGACGCTGACGCCGAAGACCCGCGAGGACAACGCTCGGTTCTTCGATGGTGACCTGTCGCAGGTGCCCACCCATGTGCTCACCCAGGGGCTCGGAACCATCAGTGACGCTGACCATCTCGTCATGATCGCCACCGGCGAGGGTAAGGCCGATGCCGTGGCCGCCGCCGTGGAGGGTCCGGTGTCGGCCTTCTGCCCGGCCTCCATCCTCCAGATGCACCCGCACGTCACGGTCATCGTCGACCCGGCCGCGGCCGTCAACCTGAAGGCCGTGGACTACTACCGGTTCGCCGTGGAGAACAAGCCGTCGTGGCAGCGCTTCTGACCGTTCACGCCGTCAGGTATTCGGCGTAGAACAGCATCAGTCCGATGGCGGCGGATATGCCGCCCAGCAACCAGAATCGGATGATGACGGTGGTCTCGGCCCATCCGGCGAGTTCGAAGTGGTGGTGGAACGGAGCCATCTTGAACAGGCGTTGGCGGGTCGTCTTGAACACGACGATCTGTAGCAGCACCGACAGGATCTCCACGAAGAACAGCGCGCCGACGACGACCATGAGCAGTTCGGTGCGGGTGGTGACGGCGAGTCCGGCGAGCAGGCCGCCCAGTGTCATGGAGCCGGTGTCGCCCATGAATATCTTGGCGGGGGCGGCATTCCACCACAGGAAGCCGATACAGGCGGCGGCTCCGGCGGCGCACACCAGCGCCAGGTCCAGCGGGTCGCGCACGTGGTAGCAGCCCGCGCTGGGGCGCGGCGTGCACGCGTTCGAGTACTGCCAGAACGTGATCAGCATGTACGCGCCCAGCGCCCAACTCATCGCGCCCGCCGCCAACCCGTCCAGGCCGTCGGTGAAGTTCACGGCATTGGACCAGGCCACCACGAGAAAACAGACCCAGACCAGGAAGAAGACGGTGCCCAGGGTGATGATCGACGTATCGCGCACATAGGACAGCGCCCGGCTGCCCGGCGTCAACCCGGTGCTGTTCGGAAATCGCAGTACCAGCACCCCGAAGATGATCGCGGCGGTGAGCTGACCGATGTACTTCCCGGTCGCCGTCAAGCCCAGGTTCCGCCGCTGCCGCAACTTGATGTAGTCGTCGAGGAAGCCCACCACGCCGAGGGCGGTGGCCAATCCGAGCACCAGCAGCGCCGAGGCCGAAACGCCTTCGGCCCCATACCCGATGCCGATCAGATGGGATCCCAGATATCCCGTCCACATCCCGACCAGAATGGCGATTCCGCCCATGGTCGGCGTGCCCCGCTTCTGCTGATGGCTGGCCGGACCCTCGACCCGGATCTCCTGCCCCCAGTGCCGCCGCGAGAAGACCTTGATCAACACCGGTGTCAGCGAGATCGACACCACCAGCGCGATCAACGCCGCCACGAGAATCTGCCGCACAACGCCCCCACTTCACCGAATTCGTCCGGCCCGACTTGCTGTTCCGGCGCGACACACCAAGCTCAGATGCTAGTCAACATGACCCGATTCCGCTGCCCTCGGACACGGTCCGGAAACACCCGCCGCGGACCGGTGGGCGGCCCGTCCGAGCCGCGTACCGCTGCGGCAAGACCGCAGTTCTGCGGGCATCCGTCATCGCGGAGCCCGCCACGAAGGCTACGGCAATCTGGGTAGGGTGCGCTTCGCAATTTCGTTCGCACACAAGGAGTTTCTGTAGCGATCTCTGTTTCCCAGCGTGTGGCCGCCGTGATCGGCGCGTGCTGCACGGCATTATCGCTCGTGGTTTCCACCGCGGGTGCCGCCGATGCCGACGAAGAACTGTACGAGGATCCCGACGGGCTGGCCGTCGCGTGTTCCACGACGCCGACCACCAAACGGGTCGACTTCGGCGGAAGGTACTACCGCGTCCATGTTCCGGCCGGAATCCCCAGCGGCGGGGCGCCGTTGGTGGTCGCACTGCACGGCGGCCGGGGCACGCCCGAGAGTATGGAAGGTGGATCGGGCTGGAACGCGGTCGCCGATCGGACCAAATCCATTGTCGTCTATCCACGCGGTAGCAAACCGGAGGGATCGGGGTGGGGCTGGGAAGCCGGTGACAACCCCGTGGACCTCAACCATATCCGTAGTGTGGTCGCGAACGTGCGCGCGCAGTGGTGTGTGAACCCGAAACGCATCCACCTGTTGGGCCACTCCAACGGAGGGCAGATGGCATCCCGGGTCGGATGCGTGGATTCGACCTTCTACGCCTCCGGGGCTGTATACGCTCCCGCGCCCCCTCCGGCGGGCTGCGACCCGGCTCGCGCGATCTCCTGGGCGGTCTTCGCGTCCGCCAACGACACCACGGTGCCCGAGCCCATCGCCTACAGCCATGTCATGTACTGGAGCTGGGAGAACCGCCCGTGTCAGAACGAGCGCCCCGACGGTGGTACGGATGTGAAGGATTCCAAGCGCTGGGACTGCGCCTCCGGCACGCAGGTGGTGTGGCGGGTGTACAACGGCGGTAGCCATTCGTGGCCGACCGGCGCCCGCCGCACCGAGATCCAGAACCGGATGTGGCAGCTGTTCCAGGCGTACCCGCGCCCATAGCGGAGCCGATACGACCCGGTCGCTGTCGAACCCGGATTCCGCCGCTTCGGATACGGCCCAGCACACCGGCAGAAGCGATCGGTGGGGGGGGGCGGGGGCGCGCCCCCCCCCAACACGCGGCCACTATGGGGAAAAAGATGGG
>NZ_JASCXP010000475.1:0-5375 GCF_030010695.1 Nocardia sp. CC201C | reverse complement strand
GTGGTCAGCAGTTTCACGGTGTCGGCATGCCCGTGCGGGCAGGTGGCCGGGGCGGACGCCTCGGCCATGGGGCGCGTCAGTTCGAAGGTGTCGCCGCAGCCGCGGCAACGGTACGCATAACTCGGCACGACGTCAGGGTAGACCAACGGCACGCTGGTCGGCGGTGTCGATAGCGCGGTCGTATCAGCCAGTACCCTCGAATACGGAGTACGAGGAGGTCTGGTGTGAGCGCTGCGGAATCCTTCGATGCCCCCGAGGCGGATGTTCTCGCGAACGGCCCGGTGGTCAAGACCGAATTCGGAGCGGTGCGCGGCCGACGCGAGGGCGATGCCCACGTGTGGCGCAGCATCCCCTACGCCGCCCCGGCGGCCGGACCGCACCGGTTCGCGCCGCCGCGACCGCCCGAGCCGTGGGAGGGCGTGCGCGACTGCCTGGAATACGGCGAGATCGCCCCGCAGACCCTCGGCGTCATGGTGCCGGTCGACTCCACCCTGCGCATGGGGGAGGACTGTCTCTGGGTGAACGTATGGGCCTCCGCCGCGCCCTCCGAGGAACCCCGCCCGGTCATGGTGTGGCTGCACGGCGGCGCGTACTGCCTGGGCACCGCCGCCCAGGAGATCTACGACGGCCGCAAACTGGTGGAGACCGGCAAGGTGATCCTGGTGTCGGTGAACTACCGGATCGGGGTGCTCGGCTTCCTCGACCTGTCCTCGCTGGGTCCGGAGTTCACCCCCAATCTGGGCCTGCACGACCAGATCGCCGCCCTGGAATGGGTGCGCGACAATATCGCCGCCTTCGGTGGCGATCCGGGCAATGTCACCCTGTTCGGCGAATCCTCGGGCGCGGGCTGCGTCACCGCACTGCTGACCGCACCCCGCGCGGCGGGCCTGTTCCATCGTGCCATCGCCGAATCACCGCCCGCCACCACGGTTTTCGGTAAGGAGCGGACCGAGGCCGTGGCCCGGCGCTACCTGGAGATCCTGGACCTGCCCCGCGAGCGCGTCGGCGACTTGCTGGAGTGTCCGGTCGAGGTGCTGCTCCCCGCCGCCGGGGTGCTGCTCGACGAGGTGCCGCTCACCGAACCCGGCCGCCTGGCCGCCGCCCCCGTGGTGGACGGTGACCTGCTCCCGGCGTACCCCACCGAACGCTTCCGGGACGGACGCTCGCATCGGGTGCCGCTCATCATCGGCACCAACAAGGACGAGGCGTCGCTGTTCCGGTTCTTCCGCTCGCCGATCATGCCGGTCACCCCGGACGCGGTGAACGCCATGCTGCGCAGCGTGGCCGAGGAACATCCGGGGCTCTCGCCCGCCCGGATCGCCGAGATCACCTCCGCCTACCCGGATCTCACCTCCACCCGTGGGGCGCTGGCCATGTCCACCGACGCCGCCTTCCGGATGCCCGCGCACTGGGTGGCCGACGCCCACTCCCGGCATTCGCCCACCTGGATGTATCGCTTCGACTACGCCACCCCCATGTTGCGCGCGGCTCGGGTCGGCGCCGGACATGCCACCGAATTGCCGTACGTCTTCGGCAATTTCGGCTCCTTCAACTACGACCCGACCTTCTGGCTGGGCGGACGCAAAGTGGCGCAGGAGGTTTCGGGTCGCATCATGCGGCGCTGGCTGGCCTTCGCCGAACACGGGGTGCCCGCGGCGCTGGACGGGTCCAAACACTGGCCGCCCTACCACGAGAACACCCGCACCACCCTGGTCATCGACGCCAACGACCGGGTGGTCGACGATCCCGACCGGGACCGGAACGCGGTGTGGGGCAGCGAGGCCGTGGGGTTCTTCTAGGGCTGGACGGGCGCGTGCGCTCGATTGCCCAGCGTCACCGGCATGCGCTGATATCCGTGCAGTGTGAACAGCTCTCGCAGTTGAGGTTCGCCCGCCAGTGACAGTTCCGGGAACTGCTCGAAGAGGGTGCGCAGTGCGTGCGTGGCCTCCATCCGCGCCAGGGCGGCCCCCAGACAGGTGTGGATGCCGATCGAAAAGGTGAGGTGTTCACGAGCATTGGAGCGGGTGATGTCGAAATGGTTGGGGTCGGTGAACATGCGAGGATCCCGATTGGCCCCCGCCAGGGACAGCACCACCACCGCACCCCGCCGCAGTCGCACGCCGTCGAGTTCCACATCGCACAGCGCCTGCCGGGCGGTGGTGCGCACCGGCGGATCGAACCGCAGCACCTCCTCCACGGCGCCCGCCCACAGGTCCGGTTCCGCGCGCAGCCGCGCCAACTGCTCCGGATGCGCCAGCAACTGCACCACCGCGTTGCCGATGAGGTTGACGGTGGTCTCGAAGCCCGCGCCCATGAGCAGGGTGGCGGTGGCCTTCAGCTCCCGTTCGTCGAGGTGTCCGGCGGCGACCAGGCTGCTGAGGATGTCCTCGCCGGGCTCCCGGCGCAGCCGTGCGATATGTCCGTCGAGGTAGCGGTCCATCTGCGCGATGGCGCCCGCCGCGCCGCGCCAGCTGCGCCAGGTGAGCCCCAGATCGAGCATGGGCGTGGTGCGGTCGCCCCACTCCAGGAACTCCGCGCGCATCTCGTCCGGGAAGCCGAGCATCTCGGAGATGATGGCGATCGGCACCTGCGCGGCGAAGTCCGCGACCAGATCGGTCGACCCGTTCGCTCCGAGCGCGTCGATCAGTTCCGCGGTCACCGACTCCACCCGGTCCCGGAGGCGGCCGACGGCGCGCGGGGTGAAGGCCGCGGACACCGATTTGCGAATGCGGGTGTGATCGGGCGGGTCGATGGTGAGCATGGACGGCGGCTCCACCGGATTGGCGGGCAGCGCGGCCCTGCGCACCACAGCGCGCAACGGTGCGGGGGTGTTCACATTGTCGAGGACGAAGACGCCGAAGCGATTGTCGCGCAGCATGCTTCGGGTGAGTTCGTAGTCGGTGGCGATCCACGCGTACGGGGTGCGCACCAGCCGACCGCGCTCGCGCAGCTCCTCGATGAGCGGGTACGGGTCCCGCCGTGCCTCCGGTTCGGTGTGCAGCTTGCCGAACGGATCGCCGCGGCGGGCCTGCCAGCGCATCACCCAGCGGGGCGCTCCCTGCTCCACCATCCATCGAATCCAGTACCGAGGCATCATCGCCGCTGACTCCCGTCGTCGTCGGATGTCTAGACGGTACGGAAATCCGGTGCGGTCCGGAACGTTCCACGGCGGGAGCCGCAGGTCCTACCACGGTATGAGTGCGTACCGCGGCTGGCGAGCGCGATCAGTCGCCGCGGCGTGCGGTGACCCGCTCGCTGGCCACCCGCTTCTCCTGGACCGCCGGATCGGGATTCGCCACCTGCACCAGCGAAGCCCCCGCCGCCAGCACCGCCACCAGGCCGTCGATCAACTCGGTCGGCGTCTCCCACGGCGTGGTCGACAGCACCCGGTCCTCGGCCGTGAAGCCTTGTCGCGCCGCGGATTTGCGGGCCTCGTCCAGGACCGCGCCCGCTGTCATGCCGTCCAGTGCCGCACCGACGCCGCCGGGCAGGAACTGATCGCCGTGCACGCGCACCGAGGTGGCGTAATCGGTGACACCGATCGGCAGATCTCGCACCGGCATGCCCATCGGATCCAGTGACAGCGCGGCCACCTCGGCGATGCCGTCGGCCTCGTCGACGCGGTCGGCGGTCACCAGCGCCAGCTCGGCGTCCGGGTCGGCGCGCAGCACCACCTCGGTGCCCGCCCACCAGCAGCCCAGCAGCACCGCGGCGGTCTGCCAGTGCGCGGGCAGCAGCACGGCCACCCGCGCGCCCGGGGTGAGCCCGAATTCGTCGCGGATCATATTGGCGGTCTTGGCCGCCCAGTTGGCGAGGGTGAGCGCGGACAGTTCGATACGCGCACCGGTGGTGTCGTCGTAGTAGGTGATGCGGGGGCCCGCGGGGTCGCGGGCCAGGATCGGGTCGAGCACCGCTTCGGTGAGGGTCTCGGTCAGTTCACGCATTTCGGTCCGTTCTGCCCGGCGTCGATGGGTGGGGCGGGCGGCACCGGCGTGGGGGTGGTCGACATTCCGGTGAAGTCGACGCCGCCGTCCGCCGACGAGCCCGGACCAGAGTAGTCACCCGCAAGCAGCACGCGCACCGCCCCCGCCGCCAGGCCCGGCTCGCTCATCACCGGCAGTCCGCCCAGGGCCTCGGCGACGGCGCGCGCCCCGGGGTCGGTGGCGCTGCTGGCCAGCACCCGGCTGCTCTGGATGGGGCCGCCGATCCAGTTGTCCACGGTGCCGGTGCCGAACCCCTTGCCCGCCAGCGCCTGTGACACCTGACCGGCCAGGCCGCCGATGGAGCTGGCGTTGTACACATCGGCGGTGACGGTGGACGGGTCGACGCCGTTTTTCTTCTCCTCCGGCTTCTCCTCGCCCACCATGGCGGCCACGTACTTCTGGACGGCCTCCGGGTCCACCTTCACCACCGAGACGCCGTCCTCGGTCATGCCGTTGAGGTCTTCGACCGGAATGGTCTCGAATTTCACCTGGCCACCGGAGAGATCCTGGAGCTGGCCGAGGAAGTCCAGCACATTCCAGCCGTCGTCGATCACCACGGTGCGGCCCACGGCGTCGCTGAGCTGTTGCAGGCGGCCCGGATTGGTGAGCGTCTTGGCGCTGAGCACCTGATTCACCAGCTGTGCCATGTACACCTGCTGGCGCACGATCCGGTCCAGGTCGCCCCGGGGCAGGCCGTGGCGCTGGCGGACGAAGCTCAGCGCCTGCGCGCCGTCGAGCCGCTGCTCTCCGGCGGGGAAGTCGGCACCCGAATACGGTTCGTAGACGGCGTCGTTCAGACACACCTCGACACCGCCCACGGCATCGGTGAGCAGGACGAAACCGAGCAGGCCCACCTCGGCGTAGTGGTCCACGGTGATACCGGTCAGGTTGGCGACCGATTTGATCAGCGCCTGCCGTCCGGCCTCGGTGGATTTCGCGTCGGCCTCGGACGCGTCCACCCCCTTGTCGAGCAGCTTCTGCTGTTCGGTGAACTTGGTGGTGCCGAAGGCCGAGTTGATCTTGCCCTTGCCCTGTCCCGGGATGTCCACATACGAGTCGCGCGGGATGGAGATGGCCGTGGCCGACCGCCCGTCGTTGGGCACCCGGATGAGCACGATGGTGTCGGTGTTGAGGCCCTCCTCGTCACCGGCGTGCAGCATGGCCCGCTCGGTGTCGGTGAGTGGATTGCCGTGTGCGTCGGTGCGGCTGTCGATGCCGACCATGAGGATGTCCACCGCGCCGTCGCGGCCCCCGCCCAGCCCGAGATTGCCGATGCGCTCGATGCTCGACACCAGCCCGTCCACCTGATGCCAGCCGAGACCGGTCAGGACCAGCACCGCCACCGCGGCGGCGGCCGACAGCGCGCGCATCGCGCCGAGCCGCCCGGCCCGC
>NZ_JASCXP010000474.1:0-5378 GCF_030010695.1 Nocardia sp. CC201C | reverse complement strand
CTCCGGCGCGGGCGAGGTTGAGGCCGGTCTCGGCCTCGTCGGACAGGCGCAGCACCGTCGGGGCCGCGCCGGTCTGGATCACGCTGCGCAGCGCGTCCGCGCCGGTGCCGAAGTCCGGGAAGGACCAGGCTTGATACGCGGTGGTCTCCGGTACGGGATGCACCCGCACGGTGACGGCGGTGATGATGCCCAGCGTGCCTTCCGAGCCCGCGAAGAGTTCGCGCAGATCGGGTCCGGCCGCCGAGGCCGGGGCGCGGCCCAGGTCGAGGCTGCCGCCCGGGGTGGCGATGCGCAGCCGCTGGATCATGTCGTCGAAACGGCCGTAGCCCGCCGACGCCTGTCCGGAGGAGCGGGTGGCGGCGAAGCCGCCGATACTGGCGAATTCGAAGCTCTGCGGGAAGTGGCCGAGTGAGAGTCCGTGCGCGGCGAGCAGTTCCTCGGCGCGCGGGCCGGTGAGCCCGGCGCCCAGGGTGGCGGTGCCGCTGACCGGGTCCACCTCGCTGAGGGTGTCGAGGCGGCGCAGGTCGAGCGCGATCACCACCGGGAAGGCTCCGCGCACCGGGTCCAGGCCGCCGACGACGCTGGTGCCGCCGCCGAAGGGTACGACCGCGATGCCGTTGCCGGCGCAGTAGGCCAGGACGGCGAGCACTTCGTCGTGGTCGGCCGGGAAGACGACGGCGTCGGGCGCGTCCTGCGGGCCCTCGGCGCGGCGGCGCAGCAGATCGGGGGTGCTCTTGCCGCCCGCGTGGCGGAGTCGGTCGCGGTGGCCGTCCGACACGTGGTCCGCACCGACCACCGCGACCAGCCCGGCTCGCTGGTCCGGCGTGATCGCCGAGGCGCGCAGCGGCACGTCGCCCTCATCGCGACGGGCCACCGGCTCACCCGACACCCCGAACACCTGAGCCAGCAGTCCCCGGATCCGTTCGGGCAGTGGCTGCTGTCCGGACGGGGCGCCCCAGGCGTCCCACACCATACTCGGACGAGCGTCCGGCTCGCCCGGGTTTTCGGTGGATGCGGCGGGTGCTTTCATGTCGGCCATGCGTTACAGTCTGACATAGATTGTCAAGCAGTAACGAACCTGGGATGACACGATGACCGAACCGTCCTCCGCCGTCGATCGGGCGATCCTCGACGCGGCGCGGGCCTGCGTGGCCGAATTCGGAGTGCGCCGCACCACCCTCACCGAGGTGGCGCGGCGGGCGGGCGTGAGCCGCCCCACCGTCTACCGCCGCTGGCCCGATACCGGATCGCTGGTGGCCGACCTGCTGGTGCGGGAACTCCGCGAGATCATCGCCCGCGCCGTACCCGACGAGGGCGACTCGCGGGAGCGCCTGTGCATGGCCATCGTCGGCGGCGGTGCGGCAGTGCGCGAGAACCCGTTGTTCAGCAAGATCTTTCGCGCCGACACGGACGTGATGCTCACCTACGTGTTCGAGCGACTGGGCCGAAATCAGCGGCGGCTCATCGAGATGTTCGCCGACAGCATTCTGGCCGGGCAGGCCGACGGTTCCATTCGCGCCGGCGATCCCGAGCGGATGGCCACCATGCTGCTGCTCATGAGCCAGTCGGCGGTGCAGTCGGCGGGCACGGTCGCTCAGTTCCTCGACGCCGACCATCTCGACGCCGAACTCGCCTACGCCATCGACAGCTATCTCACCCCGCACGCCGGGCGCTAGTGCGCCCTCTTCGAAAGGCCAAGTCATGACCGGAAATTCGGCACAGTCCAGCTCCGCGCTCAATGCCGGGCGCCGCGAGCGCGAGCTGCGGGCGCTGGGTGACGGCGGCGAGATCGACGTGCTGGTGATCGGCGGCGGCATCACCGGTGCGGGCGTGGCGCTGGACGCCGCCGCGCGCGGACTGCGCACGGTTCTGGTGGAGAAGCACGACCTGGCCTTCGGCACCAGCCGGTGGAGTTCCAAACTGGTGCACGGCGGGCTGCGGTACCTGGCCAGCGGCGGGGTCGGCATCGCGCACGAGAGTGCGGTGGAGCGCCACATCCTGCTCACCCGCACGGCTCCGCATCTGACCCGGGCGCTACCACAGGTGGTGCCGCTGCTGCCGGGCATCGGTGCGGCACAGCAGGGCCTGATCCGGGCCGGCTTCCTGGCCGGAGATGTCTTGCGCCGCACGGCCGGAACGTCGGCGGCCGTGCTGCCGCGTTCGCGCCGGGTGGCGGAGGCGGAGGCGCTGCGCCTGGCTCCGACGGTGCGCCGGGACGGTTTGCGCGGCGGGCTGCTGGCCTGGGACGGGCAGTTGGTGGACGATGCCCGGCTGGTGGTGGCGATCGCGCGCACGGCGGCGCTGCACGGGGCGTCGGTGCTCACCCGGGTGGAGGCGACACGGGTCACCGGCGACGCGGCGACGCTGCACGACCGGGTCACCGGCGAAACCCTGTCCGTGCGGGCGCGGGCGGTGGTCAATGCCACCGGAGTGTGGGCCGATCAGGTCGATTCGAGTATCGAGTTGCGGCCTTCGCGCGGTACGCATCTGGTTTTCGACGCGGCGTCCTTCGGCGGGCTCGACGCGTCGCTCACCATTCCGATTCCGGGCAGCATCAGCCGTTTCGTCTTCGCCTTCCCCGCCGCCCACGGCCGGGTCTATCTGGGCCTCACCGACGAGGAAGCGCCCGGCCCCGTCCCCGACGTGCCGCACGCCACCGACGCCGAAATCGACTTCCTGCTCGACACGGTCAACACGGTGCTCCGGGAACCGTTGACCCGCGCCGATATTCGCGGCACCTTCGCGGGCCTGCGGCCCCTGTTGCGCACCGCCGACGACGCCACCGCCGACATCTCCCGCGAGCACGCGGTGCTGCCCTCCCCCTCCGGCGTCATCACCGTCGTGGGCGGCAAACTGACCACCTACCGCAAGATGGCCGAGGACACCGTGGACGCCGTCCTCACCCAGCGCGGCCTCACCGCCCGCCCCTGCCGCACCCGGCGTCTTCCCCTGGTCGGAGCCGTCTCCGGCGCGGCCCGCGACCGCATCCCCGCCACCCCCGACCTCATCGAACGCTACGGCTCCGAGGCCCCCGCCGTCCTCGCCCTGGCCGAGGCCAACCCCGACCTGGCCGCCCCGGTGGCCCCCGGCCTGGACGTCATCGCCGCCGAATTCGCCTTCGCCACCACCCACGAGGCCGCCCTCACTCCGGCCGACCTGCTCGACCGCCGCACCCGAATCGGCCTCGTCCCCGAGGCCCGCACCGCCGCCGAACCCGCCGCGAAAGCCGCCTTCGCCTGACCGGAACGGAAACTCCGCCCGCCTTCTTCGGGCGTGCGGCCGGTCTTCGCCCGAACCCTCACTCCCACAATCGACCGATTCGCTCGGCCTCCGCTTCCCCCTGCGCCCGACCGGCTTTCGCTGCCGCAACCCGGCAGTCCGGATCCAACGGGTTCTCCCCGAACGCCACTACCGAAGCATCGTCCGGCGCGATGACCTCCACCCGCGCCCCACCAGCGACCAATTCCGCCACCTCATCGTCCAGGGGCCAGACGGGTAACGGCGCGAGTATCAGCACCCGTGCGCATCCTCGCGCGTAATCGGCGTTGGTGGTGCTGCGAACCCCGCCATCGGTGTACAGCGCACCCCCGATCTCCACCACCGGCCACACCCCCGGCACCGCCGAACTCGCCGTCACCGCGTCCACCAGTGACACCCCGGAATTCCGATCGAACACCCGTGGCTCCCCGCTCACCGCATCGACTGCGATCACCAGCAGTCGCCGCTGCGGCCATTCGTGCACGGGCAGGCGGCTTTCCACAACGGCCCGCCGCACCGGTGCCGGAACTGTTCGTGAGGCGCGTGCGAAAGCCCCTGCTCTCCTTCGTATTTCCGCCGGATCATCGGTGTCGGCCGCGATGGCGGCCCGCGCGGCGGTGAGTTCGCTGAGCGGATTCCCGGGCGGCAGCACCTCCCGGCTCTGCACTCGCGCGTCGATCTGCCTGCGGTACAGCTCTGCTGGCGGCAGGCCGCTGGTGAACTGCGCCGCCACATTGGCCCCCGCCGACGTTCCGACCAGCAGATCGGCATCGGTCACATCCACCCCCGCATCCGCGAGCCCGACCAGCACCCCGTTCTGCCATGCGATTCCGGCGACGCCGCCGCCCCCGAGCACCAGTGCGCGTCCGCCTGCCATGTGGACTCCTCTCGCCTGCCGTATGCCGAACACACAGCCTTCGACGTGCGGAGCCTATTCCCCCACTAGTGGGTGACGATGCAGCCGGATCCGGAGTTGAGCCCGACGCCCACCGTGAGGTCGACGTAGGGCACCACGTCGCCCCCGGCATTGGGTTGGATGGCCTGCAACCGGTGTTCTCCCGGAGCGGCCGGGGTCCAGTGTCCGGTGGCGATCGCTCCGGACGGCCGCACCACAGCGAACGCCACCCCGTTGTCGTAGATGACGACCGGCGTCACCGGATCGTCCACGTACACGTTCACCGGATAGGTGCATCCGGCCCCGTAGTTGGTCGCCGAACCGAAGCTGATACTCGGTTCGACGCCGATGCGAGTGGCGGTGGCGGCCGCGGTGGGCGTGGTGAGCAGGGTGGCGGCCAGGGCCGCACAGCCCGCTCCCACCGCGATGAGCGGGCGGGTGGATTCTCGGTTTCCCGTGGTCATGCGCATGGAGCAGTCCTCGTCGTACCGAGTCGACGCCGGGTGCGCCGACGATCTGCGTCGATCGTCGCGTGCGCCACGTCACGGCGCATCGAAACGCGCTCAATTCGTCCGGAAAGGCCACTGGAAGTTCGCTGTACCGGGTGGACGGCGTCGATGGGACGGAACGAGCCATCCCCTCGACCGGGGAACGTCCTATTGTGGGCAGCGGTATCCGATGCGCCAGGGGAGAGGAGGCGCGCAATGGGTCGTATTCCGTCCACGGTGGCGCTGTCGCGGGGAGACGGGCTGATCGCGCGATTCGGAAGCGTGGTGCTGTTCCTCACCGGCGAGACGGCGTCCACCGAGCGGATTCTCGGGGCGGCCGAGGCGGCGGCCGCGGCCGCCGACCCGGGTGTCGCCATCGCCCAGCGCCTGGCCGCGGCGATCTTCGCGGGTGGATCCGCCCAGTCGCCGTCGTTCGGCGTGGTCGCGCCGACCTCCGACGGCCTGCTGATCCTGCTGCGCGGCCCGGTCCGGGCGGTGGTGGACGGCCCGGAGGGCGCTCGCGAACTCTCCGGCGACCGCGCCATGACCTGGACCGATGAAATCATCCGCGACCCCGTCCGCCGCATCACGGTCGGCACCGAAGACACCACCGCCGAGATCCCCCACACCGACCTCCGCTCCGGCATCGCCCCCGGCGGCGGCTTCATCCTGCACGCCCCCGCCCGCCACCGCAGCGGCACCGGCAGCGGCAGCGGCAGCGGCAGCGGCAGCGGCAG
>NZ_JASCXP010000473.1:0-5379 GCF_030010695.1 Nocardia sp. CC201C | reverse complement strand
ATAACATCAACCCCCCGAGCTGGGGGCGCCGGTGGGCCGGCGGGGGGGGGCGCCGTTCGGGGAGGTGCAGCCTGCCGCGGTGGTGGCGTTGGCCGTTGCGGCGGGGGTGCTGCTGGTGCTGGTGGTGGTGTTGGTCCTCAGCGCGATCGATCCGTAGCGGAGCGGTCAGTGGGTGGCGCGGTCAGTGGGTGGCGCGGTCAGGGGGCGGCGCGGTCGTCCAGGACCATTTGTCCGGCGTCCACCAGGATTTGGCGGGCTCGGCGGCGGACTCGGCAGTCGTCGACCGTGCAGCACATGTGCAATTGCATGGCTTGGTGGGATTGTTCGGGCGTGAGTTCGCCCGGGTCTGTCGTGCAGTCGAGGATGTACATCATCAGGTCCGCCGGAATCAGCGCGAGGGGCACATTAGGGCCAGCGTAGCGAGAATCGCCGGTCATGCGAGCCGTTTCGAGTCGCCGAAGATCGAGAGGTGCGCCCGGCTCGGGGACGAGTGTGTCCAGAGTTGTCAGGGCTCCGGCTCTCACCGGGCGCGCCTACAAGCACAGCAGGCGCGAGGCGGAAATGTCAGGCAAAGGCGGCAGATACTCGGAACTTTTCCGAAACCGCCAGGTCAGCATTCATGACGCATGGCAGCATCGTTCACAGTGACCGAAAATCAGCTTCGCGGGGGAGGATTCGATGTCAGAGCACGGTTCCACACTGCCGCGCCGCCAGCTGGGGCGATACCTGCGTGAGGGTCGGATGGAGTCCAATCTGACCATTGCCGAGGCGGCTTCGCTCATGGAGTGGAGTGAATCGAAGTTGCAGCGTCTGGAAACCGGCAATGCCGAGAAGATCCGCGTGCTCGACATCCGGGAACTGTGCCGTATCTACGATTTCGACGACGAATTCACCGCGGCGTTGGTGGGACTGGCACAGCAGTCGAACGTGAAATCGTGGTGGCACGAATACGACAGCCTGGTGCCCGAGGGCTTCGACATGTATGTGGGCCTGGAATCCTCGGCGTGCACCCTCATTTCCTATCAACCCGATCTGGTGCCCGGATTGCTCCAAACGCCGGATTATGCGCGCGTTCTCATCGCCGATTACTGGCCGGATGCTCCCCGTGAGCAGATCGACCGCCGTCTCCAGCTGCGCGTGCGTCGTCAACACCTGCTGACCCGCAAACGCAGCCCCGCGGTCTTCGACGTGGTGCTGCACGAAACCGCGTTACGCAGGGTCGTCGGCACGCCGCGCATCATGTCGGCACAGTTGCGCCGCGTGGCCGATATGAGCACGCTGCCGACGATTACTGTTCGTGTACTACCCTTCTCCGCAGGCGTCCCGTCGGGGCATACCGTCGGGCCGTTCGTGATTCTGGAATTCGGCCGGGACCCGCGGCACAGGCCGGTCGACCCGACCGTGGTGTATCTGGAGAACTATCTCGGCGACCTCTACCTGGAGAAGCAGGCGGCGGTCGACCGGTACCGCGAGGCGTACCACGCGCTCCAGCACGCGGCGTTGGACGAAGCGAGCAGTAGAGACCTCTTGCGGAAGGCAGCGAAGGAGTACGTGACGTGAACGTCGAGCGGTCCGGCGCGCGGTGGTTCAAGAGCACGCACAGCACCGGCGCGAAGGAATGCGTGGAGATCGCGTTCCTGGCGGGCGTGGTCGGCGTGCGCGACAGCAAGCATCCGGCCGGACCGGCATTGATGTTCACGCCCGCCGCGTGGGAGGGGTTCACCGCCGCGGTGACGGCGGGCCGATTCGACCACTGATCGACCGCTGAGGCGCGACGCTCGCGGCCCCCGCACCGATGGAGCGGGGGCCGCGAGAGTTCGGTTCAGCCGAAGAAGGCAGCCGCCTCGTTGTAGCGGTCCGGCGGCACCAGTTTGAGCTGCTTGGTGGCCTCCGACAGCGGCACCAGCTCGATCTCGGTGCCGTGCAGGGCGACCATCTGCCCGAAGCGGCCCGCGTGCACGGCCTCGGCGGCATGGACGCCGAAGCGGGTGGCGAGGACGCGGTCGTAGGCGGTGGGCTGACCGCCGCGCTGCACGTGGCCCAGCACGGTGGTGCGGACCTCCTTGCCGATGCGGCGTTCGATCTCGGCGCCGAGCTGCTGGGCGACGCCGGTGAAACGGACATGGCCGAATTCGTCGATACCGCCGTCGCGCAGGGTCATGGATTCGGGCGCGGGATGCGCGCCCTCGGCGACCACGCAGATGAAATGCTTGTCACCGCGCTGGAATCGACGCTTGATCATATTGCAGACCTCGTCGACATCGAACGGCACTTCGGGGATGAGGGTCAGATGCGCACCACCCGCGATTCCGGCGTTCAGCGCGATCCATCCGGCGTGGCGGCCCATGACCTCCACCAGCATGACGCGCTGATGCGATTCCGCCGTGGTGTGCAGCCGGTCGATGGCCTCGGTGGCGACCGCCAGCGCGGTGTCGTGGCCGAAGGTGACGTCGGTGCAGTCGATATCGTTGTCGATGGTCTTGGGCACGCCCACCACCGGCACGCCCTCGTCGGACAGCCAGCTGGCCGCGGTCAGGGTGCCCTCGCCGCCGATGGGGATGAGCGCTTCGATGCCGTTGTCGTCGAGAGTCTGCTTGACCCGGCCGAGTCCGGCGCGCAGCACATCGGGATTGGTGCGCGCGGTGCCGAGCATGGTGCCGCCCTTGGCGAGCAACCGGTCGGTGCGGTCGTCATTGAAGATCTGGATCTTGCGATCCTCGAGTAGGCCGCGCCACCCGTCCTGGAAGCCGACAATCGCGTCGCCCCAGCGACCGTTCGCGGTACGAACGACAGCTCGGATGACCGCGTTCAAGCCTGGGCAGTCCCCGCCTCCGGTCAAAACTCCGATACGCATGCCGCCCATCTTGCCCCGTCCGCGCTACTCTGTGGGCCGCACCCCCGTGAACCGCTCGTTACGGATTGCCGTACCGCTCGGCACCGCACGATGTGATGCGCGGCTACGGCGGGCAGCCGCCTCCGGCGAGTTCCTCGAGATGCAGTTCGATCAGCCCCGCGAGCTTGGTGAGCAGGGCGGCGCCGTCGTCGAAGGAACCCGAATCGGGCGCGGCCGCAAGTGCGATGGCGATCTCCCCGCCGGTCACCGGGAGTAGCCCGAACTGACGCACCAGATAGTCGCCGCCGGTGTCGGGCCCCCAGCCGCCCTTGAACCGCGCGCCCTCCAGGGTGCCCAGCCCCCACCGCTGGCCGGAGCTGACCTTCCCCATGAGCGCGGTGACCGTATCGGCCTGCGGCAGGCAGGGCAGCCGGGAGGCGAAGCGCAACTGATCCGACAGCGACCATTCGGCCTGCCCGAAGGCCGAGTACTCCGAGCGCGGCGGCCGGGCGGGCACGGTGGTGGTCGCATCACCACCCTCGCGCAGCACGGCCTCCACCGCCTGCGCGGCCGTATCCGCTGATCCGAGCGACTGCCAGAGCATCTCGGCGGAGGAGTTGTCGGAGGCCGTGATCGCCGCGCTGGCCGCGCCGCTGTACCCCGGATTGTTGCGCAGCGCGGCCAGGGTCAGCGGCACCTTGATGGTCGACCAGGCCACACCGGTGCTCCAGTCGCCGAGGGTGACCTGCCGCTCACCACCCACGGCCATGACCGCCAAGCCCACCGTGCCCTGCAACGTGGCCTGCAATTCGTTGAAATCCCAGGCCAGCGAACCGGGAAGGGCGGCAACGAGTCCGGTGGTGGGCTTGACGGCCGTCGGTGTGGCACCGGTGGTTTCGGGCACCAGGGTGGGCTGGCTGCTGCAGGCGGACAACGCCAGCACGGCGGCCACCCCGGCCGCCCGCGCGAACCGGCTCCACCGCCGGTCGTGACGCGTCGATCGTCGTGGGGACCCGCCGCATCCGGCGCCGTCCCGGCTGTCCGACCATGGGACGTCCACCCCGTCTACCTCCATATCCCGGGCGTGGTGGGCGACTCGTCGATGCTCGACCACCGACTCCCGTCGATCGCAAGGATTCTGGTGCGTCGCCGCGCGGTGGTCAAATGCGGTTCTGACGCGCGGATTTCGGTGCGCGAGGCGGGATGGCCTCTCTGTGACATCCGGCGCCTCGGCATCCGGTGCGCCCGAGTGAGGAGGCCGCGGTGACGCGGCGTCACCGGGTCAGCGCACGCACCAGCCCCCGCGCAGTTCCTCGAGATGGTCGGCGACCAGCAGGGCCATGCGGTCCATCATGTCGGTGGCGTCGGTGAAGCCGCCCGAGGCGGGTTCGGCGGCCATGGCCACCGCCACCGGGCCCGACAGTGTCGGGATCAGGCCGAACTGCCGCACCGTGTAGTCGCCGGTGTCGTCGTCCGGACCCCAGCCGCCCTTGAACTCGGCGCCGATGAGTCGGCCCAGACCCCAGCTCTGGTCGGGTGTGATCTCGCCCATGAGCGAGATCACCGTATCGGCGTCGTCCAGACAGGGCAGCCGGGAGGCGAAGCGCACCTGATCGGTCAGTGTCCAGCTGGTCGCGCCGAAGGCCATGAGTTCGTAGGAGCCCACGGTCGCCAGTCGGGTGTGCCGGTCGGCGATATCGGTGACGGTGTCCCCGGCCTCGCGCAGCACCGACTCGACCGCGGTGGCGGCCTCCTCCGCGCTGCCCAACGAGTTCCAGAGCTGTTGTGCCGCATCGTTGTCGGAGAAAGTGATGGCCGCCTCGGCGGTGTCGAGCAGCCCTTCCGGATCGCGGCGCAGGGCCGCCAGGGCGATCGGCACCTTGATGGTCGACCACGCGATACCCGTGCTCCAGTCGCCGAGCACTGTCACCTCGCCACCGCCGACCGGCATGATCGCCATTCCCATGCGACCGTCCTGGCGAGCCCGCAGATCGGCGAAATCCGCTGCCAGGGAGATGGTTCGGGGCAGGCCGAACAGATCCGGCAGGTCCGGTGCGCCCAGTGAGCGATTCCCCTCCGCCGCCGGTAGGCCCATCGCGCGGTCCCCGCCGTCGGGCGCGATCTCCGCCGAATCGGCGGCGGGCACACCGGAAGTGCCGACCTGAACGGCACACGCCGACACCGCGAGCAGGGTGGCGAACACCACCGTGTTCCTCAGGGCCTTACGACAGATCCGAAACGGATCAGTAGACATACACCACCGCGTTCTCTCCACCGGTGCAGGTCACCAATTTCCCTGCGGCCGTGCAACTCATCGGGTACGAGCGACCGGTCACCGGACTCACCGCGACCACCGTAGCCGTCGTTCCCGGGGTGTCGCCCGCCGCGTCGGCGTAGGCCCGGCGCACCTCCTCGGCGAACGGGCAACTGGTGACCGAGGTTCCGGTCGCCGAGGAGGCGTAGCCGCCCAGCGACCCGAAGACCGAGGGGCACGGCGTCGCACCCGCGGGCAGCTGCACCGTGGTCGGCGTGGTCGTGGTGGTGGG
>NZ_JASCXP010000472.1:0-5397 GCF_030010695.1 Nocardia sp. CC201C | reverse complement strand
GTGGGACGACGACGAGCCCGACGAACCCGCGCCGCGCGGCGACCGCTCCGGCGCGGGCAAGCTGCCCGCCTGGTCGGCGCGAAGACGCCAGGCGACCGACCCCGCCCCGCAGTCGGACGACCGGGCCGCCGCCTGGACGCTGGCCAGCCAGGACCAGCAGCTGGTCTCCGGCGAGACGGTTGCCGGTGATCTGCTACGCGACGCTCGAGATCGCGATGACGAACCAGCCCCGCGTCGTTCGCGACGGTCCGGCGAACGCTCCTTCGGCAAGGGGGCGTTCGGGCGCAAGTCTCGCGCCGCCGAACCGGACGATATGTACGACGGCGCCACCGAGGTCTATTCCCCACTGCGGGATGACGATGACATCGAGGACGACGCAAGAACTTCCGTGGTCGCACGGGTCACCGCCGTCGCCAATCGCGCCCGCCGCTCCCGCACCCCGCGGAAATCCGACGAGGAAGAGAATCGTCGGCAATGGCTGATTCTGGGCGGGCAGAGCACCGCCGCCGCAGTCGCGGGAATGTTGCTGTTCAAGGGATTCGAGCGCATGTGGGAAATGCTCCCGTGGGTTGCCCTGGCGCTGGCGATGATCGTGATTCTCGGACTCGTCGCACTCGTCCGAGTTCTGCGTCGCACCGACGACATATTCAGCACTGTGATTGCCGTCGTGGTAGGCGTCTTCGTGACGCTGGGACCGCTAGCCTTTCTACTCAGTACTAGCTGAGCAGGGAGCGGGCAGTGGGGAATATCGGGCAGACGCCGGGGGTCGTGCGCGAGAACGTCGGGGGGCACCGGGATATCCGGGTGGGCTTGTCCACCGCCTCGGTGTATCCCGAAAACACCGAGGCCGCATTTCGGTACGCGGCCGAACTCGGTTACGACGGTGTGGAACTCATGGTGTGGGCGGAACCGGCCAGCCAGAGCATTTCCACGGTGCAGACGCTGGTGCACCGCTATCAGGTGCCGGTGCTCGCCGTGCACGCGCCGTGTCTGCTGATCTCGCAACGGGTGTGGGGGTCGGACCCGATCGCGAAACTCACCCGCAGCGTGCACACCGCGGAAGCGCTGGGGGCGGCGACCGTGGTGGTGCATCCGCCGTTCCGCTGGCAGCGGCGGTACGCGGAGGGGTTCGCCGAGCAGATCGTCGAACTCGAGGACAGCCGCCCGATCTCGGTGGCGGTGGAGAACATGTTCCCGATGCGGGTGGCGGACACCTTGTTCGCACGGGGCGAGGCGTCCATCCGGCGGTTGGAGCGGCGCGGCGGGCCGGGGCCGTCGCTGACCGCCTTCACACCGTCCTACGACCCCACCGACACCGGTTTCCGGAACTACACGCTCGACACCTCGCACACGGCCACCGCCGGAATGGATCCCCTGGCGCTGGCCGAGCGGATGGGCTCCGGGCTCACCCACATCCACCTGGCCGATGGGCGCGGTGCCGCGCACGACGAGCACCTGATCCCCGGGGAGGGCTCGCAGCCGCTGGTGGAGCTCGGGGCGGCGGTGACCGGCAGCGGGTTCCGGGGCCAGGTGGTGATCGAGATCAACACGCAGAACGCGCGCACCACCTTCGACCGGGCCGCCATGCTGCATCGCGCACTCGCGTTCGCGCGGCGGCATTTCAACGGGGCCGGGGCGGACGCTCACCAGCCGGAGCCCAGCGGAGCTCGGCGCGGATAGGGGCTGCCGGGGCGTTGGGCGTGGTGTTTGCCCGGAGTGTCTGCGCTTGCCCACCCTGCGCCCCTGGCGCAGACTGCCCAAGCGCAGGCGCAGGATTTGGCTGAGCGTAGGGCTCGGACTGCCCCGGAGTTCTGCGCGGACCGCCGAGCACAGGCGCGGATTGGCCGGATCTGGCGCGGATCGCGAGGTGTGGTCGCGGACTTGCCGAACTCTGGCGTGGACCGCTCGAGGTCGGGGGCCGGGGCGGTGGGGGTCAGGCCGGGCTGAGTTGTGGGTCAGTCGGTGGGGGAGTGATTCGTAGCACGGGAGGACCGATCGGTTCACTAGTGTCGTACGCTGTACAAACCTAGTGAGGAGGAGTAGCGGATGACAGTGGAGTCGACCGTCGATCGGGAACGGGTCGGCAGCGGTGTGGGTGACGCGCCGTTCAGCCGGGTGTGCGCGGTGACCGAGTTGGCGTCGGAATCCGCCGAGATCGGGCGTTACGCGGGCATTATCGAGTCGATCTGGACCATCGGGCCGAAGGTGCACGGCGGCACCATGGTGGCGGGTAGTGCCGCGGCGGCGGTGGCGTGGCTGCGGCGGACCGCACCCGAGCGCGCCGCCATGTTCCCGATCGCCGCCAGTTCCGACTTCCTCGGCGCGCCCGATCCGGGCGAGGTCGAGTACGAGGTGCGCACCCGCAAGCTCGGCCGCCAGATCTGCCTGGTCGACGTGGGCCTCATCCAGGGCGGCCGCACTCTGGTGCACACCGCCTTCACGTTCAGCCACCTCGACGATATCGAGCCGGTGTACGCGCCCGACAAGTCCGAGGGCATGCCCGCCGCACCGTCGGCCGACGCGCTCGCCTACGACGACGACAACCCCATGGGCAAACTCGTCCATGTGGCGCAGGGGTCCTCGGTCGCCCTGGACGGCACCTCCGCCCCCTTCCTCACCGGCGGGCAGGGCGAACCCGAACTGCGCCTGTGGATCCGCCCCTTCGCCGCCGACGAGGCCGACGCCGACGTCTTCGCCTTCTTCGCCATGATGGCCGCCGACATGAGCCCGCCGGTCCCCATGAACCGCGGCCACTTCGGCTGGGCCCCCACCGTCCAGCTCACCACCTACCTGCGCCGCCGCCCCACCCCCGGCTGGCTCCGAATCATCGCCTCCGCCAAGGAGATCGGCGGCCGCATGTTCGACGAGGACCAACTCGTCCTGGACGCCACCGGCGCGATCGTCGCCCAGAGCCGCCAACTCGCCCTCATTCCCCAGAACCCGTGAACGGGAGCGATCTTCGCTCGCCGGCCGGGCCGAATCTCCGCGTGCCGCGCTGAACCTTGCGTGCGGCGCGGGGAGTGGGTCTCGGTCGGCCAGGACCGTTGCGGGCACGCACCTGTGCTGTTGTGTCTGTTGCTGGATGGGGATGCGTTGGGAATCGCTCCTCGCCGGAGTGTGCTGCGCTTGCCCACCCTGCGTCGCTGGCGCAGACTGCCCAAGCGCAGCCGCCCTTCTGGACCGCGCACCCGTCCTGACACAGCGCCCCGCCACAAGTGACCGCTTTGCGGCCCGCCAGTTCGCGCACGGTGCGCAATCGCTGCCCCGACCGTCACCTCGCCGGTTCCCATGCGCCCGGTCAGGATCTCCAGCCGCCATACCGGCTCCTCATCGCTGTGTGCTCCGCTCGCCGCCATATGCCAAGGCGACAACTGATCTCGCGGGGTCCGGGGTAACTCGTCGGGTACGCCCAACCTCGGTTCGGCACCCAACGCGGGCACGCATACGAGACCGCCAGCGGCACTCAGCCGTGCGCTGAAGTCCCGGGGAGGCGGGGGAGCTAGCCTTGGAACTCATGACGAGGATTGCGGTGATCGGTGGAGGCCGGATCGGGGAGGCGTTGGTCGCCGGTCTGCTCGAATCCGGGCGGGCGAGCAAGGATCTGGTGGTGGTCGAGCCGGTTCCGGCGCGGGCCGAGGTGCTGGCCCAGCGGTTCGGGTCGCGGGTCACCGATTCGGTGAGCGATGCCGTCGTGGGCGCGGATCTGATCGTGGTCGCGGTGAAGCCGCACGATGTGGACGGCGTGCTGACCGAACTCGTCAAGGCGGAGCTCGGCGACGATCGCGACCAGGTGCTGGTGTCGTTGGCCGCCGGTATCCCCACCGGCCGCTTCGAGGCCAAGCTGCCCGCCGGTTTCCCGGTGGTGCGCGTCATGCCGAATACGCCGATGCTCGTCGGCCAGGGCATGAGCGCCATCGCTCCCGGCCGCTACGCCCGCCCCGAACAGCTGCGGATGGTCACCGAGATGCTGGAGTCGGTGGGCAAGGTCGTCACCGTCGCCGAGGCGCAGATGGATGCGGTCACCGCCGTCTCGGGCTCCGGCCCGGCCTACTTCTTCCTGATTGTCGAGGCCATGATCGACGCCGGCGTCGGCTTGGGGCTCACCCGCGATGTGGCCTCTCAGTTGGTCGTGCAGACCATGCTGGGCGCGGCCGCCCTGCTGGACGAGTCCGGCCAGTCTGCCACCGAGTTGCGGGCGGCCGTGACATCCCCGGCGGGCACCACCGCCGCCGCGGTCCGCGAACTCGAACGCGGCGCCGTCCGCGCGGTCGTCCACGAGGCCCTGCACGCCGCCAAGGACCGCGCCGCGGAGATGGGCGTGTCCTCGGACTGACCGCTCCACCGATCCCGCCCCAGCCCCGGAGCGGCACCAACGGATCGCTACGCCTGCCGCGCCCAGGAACCGAGCGACCGCTCCGCAACGGTTCCGCAGATGGGGTCTCACCTCCCGCAGCTACGCACCCACCTGAGCGACCGTTCCGGAGCGGCTCTCGCAGCCAGGCACACCTGCCCTACCAACCGCTCCCCCGAGCTGAGCGGCCCCCCGTATGGTTCGCGGCGCGTCCCGGTTCTGGACTGACGGAGCGGGGGAGCGAAGCGGAGGAGCGGAGGAGGGAAGAACCGGGACCTCCAGCGCCGCGAACCCGCCCGGAGCGCAGCGGAGGGCAAATCAGACACAGGAAGAACCGGGACTTCCAGCGCCGCGAACCCGCCCCGGAGCGCAGCGGAGGGGCAAATCGAACACAGTTGCTGGTTTGCTGCCGGGCTCCGAAACGCCCCAGCAAAGGCGGATTTCTCACACCCGTCGCAGCAATCCCACTGGTCACGATAAGCTGCAAGGAGCACGTGCGTGTCTGTTCCGCCGGTGGGGAAGCCGGCGGCGCGGACGTGCCGGAGGTCAGTGGCGCATGATGGGAAACAGTCAAGCGAGGTCCGGAAACAGCCCAATAAACGCAGGGAACGTCATCGGCGGTGGAACCCAGTTCCTCACGGTCGCCGAAGTGGCGAGTCTGATGCGGGTTTCCAAGATGACGGTGTACCGGTTGGTGCATTCGGGAGAGCTGCCCGCGGTGCGGGTCGGCAGATCCTTCCGCGTGCACGCCAAAGCCGTGCACGACTACCTGGAGACGTCGTACTTCGACGCTGGGTAGGCGCGGTCGACGACCGGTTTCGTTCGCCGAACGATGGCCCGGTAGCATTGACCGGCATCCTGTACGTGCCGGTGGTGCCGTCGGGTCTTCGTCGGCCCGTTACGGGTTTGGACTGTGCAGGGTCAGGAATGTTGAACCCCGCGGACGCGGGGCTGACGACCCGAGTAGAACGCGAGGAACAACCCTATGGGTTCTGTGATCAAGAAGCGCCGCAAGCGCATGTCGAAGAAGAAGCACCGCAAGCTGC
>NZ_JASCXP010000471.1:0-5412 GCF_030010695.1 Nocardia sp. CC201C | reverse complement strand
GCGTCCCCCCGTAACCGCCCGCCCACCGTACCGGTGCGCGGCCCTGTCGGGGTGCCGGTTGCTAGACGGTGGCCGTGGCCAGCGCCTCGGTGGACGCCACGGCCTGACCCACGCCCGCGACGATCGCGGCCACGCGCAGCGACTCGAAGATCACCTCACGCGACACGCCCGCCTCGCGCAGCGTGTTCTCGTGCGCCTCCAGGCAGTGGGCGCAGCCGTTGATCGACGACACGGCGAACGACCACAGTTCGAAGTCGGCCTTGTCGACGCCCGGGTTGCCGATGATCTGCATGCGCAGACCGGCGCGCAGGTCGTCGTAGCGACCGCCCAGGAAAGCCTTGCCCCGGTAGAACACATTGTTCATACCCATGATGGAGGCGGCCCCGAGCGCGGCGTTGTACGCCTCGGCCGACAGCGTGTCCGCGGCCTCCTCGGCGATCTCACGCAGCGTGGTGGCCGACCGGGTGGCGGCGGCCGACGCCAGCAGGGTGCCCCACAGCTGCTGCTCGTTCAGCACGGTGGTGCGTGCGATCGAGGACAGGTTGAGCTTGAGGTCCTTGGCGTACTCGGGCAGGGAGTTCTTCAGGTTCTCGATGGTCACAGCGCGAAATCCTTACTCGGACGGCAGAGTTGCTCAGACGGAAGCGGTCATGAGCTCGCCCGCCTGGATGGTGGGATCGCCCTTCTTCCAGTTGCAGGCGCACAGCTCGTCGGACTGCAGCGCGTCGAGCACGCGCAGCACCTCGTCGACATTGCGGCCCACGGAACCCGCCGTGACCGAGACGAACTGGACCTCGTTGTTGGGGTCGATGATGAAGGTGGCGCGGTCGGCGACACCCTCGGCGTTGAGCACACCGGTGGCGGCGGACAGCTCGCGCTTGAGGTCCGACAGCATCGGGAAGGGGAGGGTCTTCAGATCCTCGTGCTGGGCCCGCCACTGGAAGTGCACGAACTCGTTGTCGACGGAGACGCCGAGCACCTGCGCGTCCCGGTCGGCGAACTCCTCGTTCAGCTTGCCGAAGGCGGCGATCTCGGTGGGGCAGACGAAGGTGAAGTCCTTCGGCCAGAAGAAGACGATGCGCCACTTGCCCGCGTAGTCGTCGCTCGAGACCTGGGTGAAGTAGTCGTCGGGCTGCTGCGCGTTCACCTGCGACAGGTCGCCGCCGATCACAGCCTTGAGGTTGTAGGCGGGGAACTGGTCGCCGATGGTCAGCAGGGCCATGCTTGCTCCTCTTTCGTAGTCGGATCGATCGTGTCGTGACTGCCGCGAACGATCTTGCCCAAACCGCTGTGAAAGGTAAAGGTGATCGGTCGCACTATACTGATAGGCGTGTCTGATCAAACTTATCAGCCGACCCTCTCGCAGCTGCGTGCGTTCGTGGCAATCGCGGAGTATCGCCATTTCGGCACCGCCGCGAACCGGCTGAGTGTGAGCCAGCCAACGTTATCGCAGGCACTGGCATCACTGGAAAACGGACTGGGGCTCAAGCTCATCGAGCGCAGCACCCGGCGGGTGCTCGTGACAACGGCCGGCAAACGCCTGCTGCCGCAAGCCATCGCCACCCTGGAGGCCGCGGACCGGTTCGTGGCCTCGGCGGCCGGGTCCGGCCTCGGCGGCACCCTGCGCCTGGGCATCATTCCCACCGTCGCGCCCTACGTACTGCCGACGCTGCTGCCCGAACTGCGCCGCCAGCTCCCGGCGCTGGCGCCGTACGTGATCGAGGATCAGACCGCGCGGTTGCTGGACGGGCTGCGCTCGGGCGTCCTGGACGTGGCCCTGCTGGCGCTGCCCACCGAGGCCACGGGGCTGGTCGAGATTCCGCTGTACACGGAGGAATTCGTGCTGGTGGTGCCGCGCGGGCACACCCTGGCCGGACGCACCGACCTGGTGCCGGGCGATCTGCACGCGCTGCCGCTGCTGCTGCTGGACGAGGGGCATTGCCTGCGCGATCAGACCATCGACCTGTGTCGCTCCCACGACGCCCATCCGGGGACCGTGGGCGACACCCGGGCGGCGTCACTGGCCACGGTGGTGCAGTGCGTGGCCGGGGACCTCGGGGTGACGCTCATCCCGGAGATGGCGGTCTCGGCCGAAACCGAGCGCGGCACACTGGATATCGCCCGTTTCGCCCCGCCAGCACCGGGGCGCACCATCGGGCTGGCCTTCCGGTCCTCCACCGCGCGCACCGAGGACTACGAGATCCTGGCCGAGGTGATCCGGTCCCAACAGCCCCATTGACCGATCGGTTCGTGCGTTCCGATTGACCCGAAAGATGCCGTCTGGGACTCTCGGGCACGTGCGGATTCATCACCTCGACTGCGGGACCATGTCCATGGGCATGGTCGACCATTGTCTGCTCATCGAAACCAAGCGTGACGGGCTCGTTCTCGTCGACACCGGCTACGGGTTGGACTGCGTGCGGTACCCCGAGCGGATGATCGGTCCCACCCGGTTCATGCTGGGTGTGAAGCTGCGGCAGGAGGCGACGGCCATCCGCCAGATCCAGCGGTTGGGGTACGACCCGCGCGACGTGCGGCACATCATCCTCACGCACCTGGATCTCGACCACGCGGGCGGATTGTCGGACTTCCCGGAGGCGACGGTGCATGTGCACGGTCCGGAGTTCCGGGCCGCGACCACCCGGCGGGCGATGGGTGAGCGCCTGCGGTACCGGGCGGCGCAGTGGGCGCACGGCCCGAAGTGGATGGTGAACGAGATCGAGGGCGGGCAGCCGTGGTTCGGCTTCCAGACGGTGCGGGATCTGCCCGGCCTGCCGCCGGAGATCCTGGTGGTGCCGCTGCACGGGCACACCCGCGGCCACGTGGGCGTCGCGGTCGACTCCGGTCGCGGCTGGCTGCTGCACGCCGGGGACGCGTTCTTCGTGGGCAGCTCCATCGACCCGGTGAAACCGAATACCCCGCTGCTGTGGCGGACCTACGAACTGGGGTCGATCCTCGGCGGCGCGTATCGCGAGAACCAGAGGCGGCTGCGGGAATTGCAGCGGGACCACGGGCACGAGATCACCATCGTCAACTCGCACGATCCGGCCCTGTTCGCGCCGTTCGCGAATCAGCGGTGAACGCGTGAGCACGCCCCCGGCCCGTCGGCTGCCGGTGCCGAGTGATCCGCTGTTCGTCTACGGCACCTTGATGTTTCCGGAGGTGCTGGTCGAATTGCTGGGCCGCGCACCGCACCTCGACGCCGCGCGGGTGTCGGGGCGGCGCGCGGCGGCGTTGCCCGGCCGGGTGTATCCCGGACTCGTCACCGCCGCCGGGGCGGTGACCCGCGGCGCGGTGCTGCGCGGACTCACCGCCGCCGAGTGGCGGATGCTGGACGACTTCGAGGACGACGAATACGAACTGCGGCCGGTCTTCGTTCGCACGGGCGAGACCGCGCATGCCGCGTGGACCTATGTGTGGACGGCCGAGGCGCTGGCGTCGGACTGGTCGGCCACCGCGTTCGCCGACGACCACCTGCCCTACTACGCGGGCAGTTGCGCGCGGTGGCGGCACCGGCCGGCGCACTGAAGGTCCTACTCAGCGAGACTGTCCGCCCTCGATGCGCACAACTGCCGGGAGTTCGTGCTGCTGTACTTCGCGCTGGCACGGCCGGGCGCGATCTCGGTGCCGATCAACTACAGGAGGCCGAGACGGCGGTGAAACTGCTGGGCGCCAACGAGATCCGGCTGTTCGGTCGTCGCACCCCCGCGACGGCGCCCGGCCGAGCGCCGAGTCTCTCATCGCCCGCTGCCGACAGCGCCCGGCCGGGTACAAGGTGCCCAAGTACGTCGTGCTCGCCGACGCCCTGCCCAAGAATCCGAGCGGCAAGATCCTCAAACGCGAATTGCGTTCCGCCTACGGGAATCTCGCTGCCAACGGCTAGTCACTCGATGGCGTCCACGTGCGCGATATTGGCCAGGTCGCCGGGGTCGGCGCTGGCCGCTCCGGCGAACCAGGCGTCCAGGATCTCGTCGAGTTGTGCCCGCGAGGTCAGCCGCAGGCTCAACGCCAGCACATTCGCGTCGTTCCACGTGCGCGCCCCGTCGGCGGAGTAGGCGTCCACACACAGCGCCGCCCGCACCCCCGCCACCTTGTTCGCGGCGATCGAGGCCCCGGTGCCCGTCCAACAGCAGACCACGCCCTGCTCGGCTCGGCCCTCGGCCACATCCCGCGCCGCCGCCTCACTGGCCCACGCCCAGTCGTCGCGCTCCTCGGGTGCCAGCGCCCCGTGCGCGATCACCTCGTGCCCGCGCCGCCGCAACTCCTCGACCACCGCCGCGGCCACCCCGGTGTTCTCATCCGCCGCCACCGAAATCCGCATCGCAGTCCCTCCATCCGATCGCGCCCCGACTCCGCACATTCTGCCCGACTCACGGCTCGGCGCGAGCGCCGTCACCTCCTCAGCGGCGGCCCGCATCGCATTTCGCATGTGTCACCGCGACGACGGCCGACCGCACGGCCCAACCGGCCACGCCGAAGATCATGCTCAGGGCCGTATCAAGGCAGGGGTTGCGGACCGGGTCCCAGCAGGTGCGGGGACCGACATCACCGGGAACCGAGGCGCACTCCGGGCGCGACTCCATCGACACGATGTGCCAACACGCTCAGCAGCGGTATCGGAGGTGGATCGTGCCACGGCACCCTATCGGTCGGCGTCGCGCTACAGCCGTTCCACGGTGACCAGGAGCCGCAGGTGGGTGTCGGCCCACTGGTCGAGGGCGGCGTGGCCGGGGTGGGTGAGGGTGCGGCACAGGCGATCCAGGGAGGCGGCCGCACCGGACAAACCGAGGCGGCGGAGGGCGGCGGCGGTGTCGGCGGCGCGGGCGGACCAGGTCGGGGGCAGGTGTCGCAGGCCGCGGTGGGGGAGTTCGGCGGACAGGGCGAGGGCGGTGGTGAGGGCGGCGGCGAGTGGATCTGGTTGGGGCAGTGCGGCTCCCGACGGGGTCGGGTGGTCGGTGCTGGCGAAGGCGGGGACCACGACCGACGCTGCGGCGACGACGGCGGTGGGGTCCAGGGTGAGGCGGCCGTGGTGGCGTTCCAGGGTTCCGGCGAGAAAGCGAATCGGACCCGCGTCGCCGGAGAGTGTGCGGGCGAGATCGTCCAGTGCGCCGGGGGCGGCGGCGGTGTGGGTGAAGGTGACGGTGGCCCTGCCCTTCGGGGCGTGCACGGTCGCCTCCAGGCGTTGTTCGTCCGGGAGGTAGTGGATGGCGTCGATGCGCTCGACCGCGACGGCACGCACCGATTCGCCGCGGACACGGGGGCGGATGACGGTGGGCGGGAGGGCGGCCAGGCGTGCGGCCTCGGCGTCGAGGTCGGTGACGAGGAGTTCGGGTGGCAGCGAGTCCCAGTCGCCGGTGGCGGGCAGCACCGATGTCCGCGCCACGCGGCCGGTGGCCAGGCGCACGCCGCGGT
>NZ_JASCXP010000470.1:0-5414 GCF_030010695.1 Nocardia sp. CC201C | reverse complement strand
GACATCCGGCAGCGACACCGGCACTGCGTCCGCGGTCGAGGCGACGGTGCTCGACGCCACGGCGGCCGAGGGTTCCGACGCGCCCTCGCGTCGCCGTCGCCTCGAACCCGACGAACGCCGCGCCCAGATCCTCGCCTGCGCCATCGACATGTTCGGGGAACGGCCGTACGCGGCCGTCTCCACCGCCGAACTGGCGCAGCGCGCCGGAGTGGCGCGCGGCCTGATCAACCACTATTTCGGGAACAAGCGCGACCTGTACCTGGCGGTGGTGCGCCGCATGGTCACCCTGCCGCGGCCCGAGGCCATGACCGTGCCCACCGGCACCATGCGCGACCGCGTGGACGCCAGTGTGGCGTGGCTGCTCGACACCATCGGCGAGCACGGCCACACCTGGGTGAAGGTCACCGGCCACGAGGGCATCGGCGACGATCCGGAAGTGCAGCGCATCCTCGACGAGGCCGACACCGCCGCCGCCGATCGGGTGGTGCGGATGATGGGCCTCGAGGAATCGCTGCACAGCGACGAGCTGCGCGCCCTGGTGCGCTGCTACGGCGGCCTGGTGAAGGCCGCGGGCCGCGAATGGATCGTGCGCGGCAGCCTGACTCGCGAGCAGGTGCACAACCTGCTCGCCGACATGCTGCGCACCCTCATCACCGAGACGTTCCCGAACGTGCACGGCGACAACTGAATCCGGACCGAACTCGGCAAGGCCATCGCTCAGCGGGCGGCGGGCGGCGGGCCTGGTGGGCTGGCGGTGCACCGACGTTCGCGCCCGACCGTGGAAGCGGCGGGCGCGGGGGCCAGGTCGTCGTGCCGGGGCAGTGGTATTCGTATCAGCGGCGTCGTGCGCGATTCGGCTGCTGCGCCACCTGGATTCGCAGCATGTGGTGCGCGCCGCGCTGGAACCGGTAGGTCACCTCCCGCAACTCGGTGCGGTGGCCGCGGGAGTGCAACTCCTCGCGCAGCCGGTCGAGGAAGACGACCGGCTCCCCGGTCGCCTGCACCACCAGCGGATACACCCGCACCTCACCGCGGCTGACCCGCAGCAGTTCGTCGAGGGCGCGCCGGTGCCAGTCCTCGCCCAACCGGTCGGCCCAGGTGAACAGCAGATGTGAGCAGAGCACCAGGTCGAAAGCGGCGGTGGCGAACGGGAGTCGGGGCAGCGCCGCCGCGACGTAGCGTCCGGGTCGCGCGCGCAGGTCCGCGAGGAAGCGCGCTCCCGCCACGTGACGCATCGACCGACGGCTCTCGATATCGCCGTACCACCCCCATTCGAAGCATTCCGCGTGCGCGTCGATCATGTCGTCACCCTCGCGCAGCCCCGCCGACACGCGCGCCTCGACCTCATCCACCCCGACCGCGTACACCGGATCGGCGGCCACCACCCGCTGTCCGGTCTCGGCGGCGAAACTCGCTCCGCCCGCGCAGCAGTCGAGCACCCACCCGTTCAGGTCCGTGTCCGACAGATCGAACATGGCGCGGTACTCGGCCGCGGAGCGTGAGGTCACCAGCATGGATCCAGTGACTATCAGGCGGGACGCCGCCGAGTCCACCGGTTTCCCGGCGGCTGGCACGCACACGAGTCGACAGCCGACCGCCAAAGGGCGTGCGACAGAACGGGAGTGGTCCGGGAAGTGGAAGGCACTGGAGATCGGAAGGCGCTTGGCATCGAACGGGAAACGGACCGAGGGGCCGAACGAGGTTCGCGCCGTCAGCGCTGCCGCGGCCGCGAATCGTGGCCGCCGTGCGCACCCTCGGCGTGGAACCGGGCGGCGGTCGACCAGTGCGGTGCGTTCCAGCGGTCGGCGATGACGGCGGCCCGGGTGAAGTGGGCGGCGGCCACGTCGGTGTGGCCGAGCAGCAGAGCGAGTTCACCGAGCGTGTGGGCGACCGGACGGACGGCCAGCGACAGGCTCGCCGCACCAGCCGGAGGACCGTCTCGGTGGGGCAGCAGGTCCGCGTAGATCCGCGCGGCGGCGTCGCGGTCGTTCAGGGCGACCGCCGCCATCGCCCGCAGACTCGTCAGGAAGGTGTAGAAGAAGTCGGGCCGGATCGGATGCCGTGAGGTGCGGAGGAGGCGGGCCTCATCGGTGCGGCCGGCGGCGTGCAGGGCGAGCACGAGCAGATCGGCGGCCATCGGACCGTACGCCGCGTGCAGAGCGCGCACCTCGTCCAGATGGTCGCCGAGCGTGCCGTCGTTGAGCCGGATCACCGCCAGCGCGAGGCGAAGGAAGCCGGTGGCGTGCACCGATCCGGCGCGTTCCATGCGTTCGTTGGCCTCGGCATAGCGGCGTTCGGCATCGGCGGACCGGCCCTCGATGAGCACCAGCGTCGCCAGCGCGACCTCGGCCACTCCGATCGCTTCCGGCATCCGGTAGGCGCGGGCGAGAGCCAAGGCCTCCTCGGTCAGGCGGCGCATGCATGGTCGCCGGGTCGTTGGCCACGGCGGCGCTCGCGGCCTGGTCGAGCAGCCCGGTCACGCGGTAGACCGGCAGGTCGTGCTCGACACTGATCTCCACCAGCGCACGGGAGTACTCCTGCCGCCCGGAGTCACGCGCCAGCACCAGCAGTGCCGCGGCGCGCAGCCGGGCAGTGGTGGCGAGGTCCAGCGCTTCCCGCGCGGCCGCCATGACCGTCGGATCGGCCTCGCCCACCAGCTCGTGGGAGTACGCGATGAGCAGGTGTGCCCGCACCTCGGGGGCGAGATCGGCGCGCGCGAGCAGACGATCGAGGCGGTCGACGATCGGACGGTCGACCGTGCCGTAGGGGCGGGACTGCCACGGGGTGGGCTCGGTCCAGGCGGTGAACGCGGCGATCATCAGATCGTCGCGCCCGAGCGATTCGGCGTACTCCACGGCCTGCTGCCGGGTGTCCCGGGCCGCGGCGAAGGCCCCGGCCCTGACCTGTGCGCGGAGCAGCCTGCCGAGCAGGTCGACGCGCTCGTCCGGGTCGGTGGAGTTGGCGACGGCGTCGGTGAGGAGTCCGGCGGCGACATCGTGGGCATACCGCGCCTCGGCCAGTTCGGCGGCCCGCACGCAATAGCCGACGGCCTGCGGCGATCCCGCACGCACGTGGTGATGGGCCAGGGCCGCGATGTCGCCGCTGCCCGCCAGGGCCGCAGCGATCCGGGCGTGCATTCTGGTGGTCCGCAGCCGGCTCACATCGGTCAGTAGGGTGTCCCTGACCAGCGCGTGCACGAACCGGACGCGCCCGGGCGCGGGTTCGTGTCGAGCAATCCGGCGATGACGCCCGCGTCGAGTGCGTCCAGGACGCCGTCCTCGTCGGTGTCGGCGGCGCGCACGAGCACGTCCACCGAGCTTTCCCGGCCCGCCACCGCCGCCAGTCGCAGGACGGACACACCGCTTTCGGGCAGCCGCGCGAACCGGCGTCGCAGCACATCCCGGACACCCTCGGGGACCTCGGACAGCGCCATGAGCGCGCCCTCACCATTCAGCAGCCGCGCGGTCTCGCGCACATAGAACGGATTGCCGCCGGTGCGTTCGGCGATGCCGGTGACGGTCGCGTCGTCGGCGCGGCACTCGGCGCGTACCAGTTCGGCGACGGCGGCGCGATCGAGTCCGGGCAGGTCCAGCCGCAGGGGTGCGGTACGGGCGAGGGATGCCAGCGTTGCGGTGAGCCGCTCGCTCTCGTCCGCGCGGTACGCCGCGACGACCAGGATCGGCCCCCGCGCGTCGACGACGCCGCCGAGCAGTTCCAGGGTGGCGGCGTCGGCCCAGTGCAGGTCGTCCAGGACGATGGCGACCGGACGGTCGGCGGCGCACGCCGCGAGCCAGGACCACACGGCCTGCCGCAGCCGGAACCGTCCGGCGGCGGCGTCACCGGCCATCGCCGCGGAATCGCGGAGCAGCGGCGCGAGGTCGGCGGCGAACGCTCCCGGCGCGATGCTTCCGGCCACCGACCGCAGCACCTCCACCCACGCCCACGCGGGCGGTGCGCTGTCCACGTCGGGACAGCGTCCAGCGGCCACGAGCCACCCGTGGCGCACCAGCCGCGCGGCGAGATGCTCGAGCAGGGTCGATTTGCCGAGTCCGGCTTCCCCGGTGACGAATGCGACGCGCAGCCCGCCGGTAGTCGCATCGGCGGCCGCCAGCAAGGCCGAAAGCTCGGCGTCGCGGCCCACGAACGTGGTCGCCTCCGGGGCGTCACCGGAGGGCGGTGGTGGCGTGGCCACCGGGGGTCGGGCCCCGTCGGCGGCGGGTGGGGAGACGGCCCGGCGCAGCACGTCGGTGCGTTGCGTGAGGATCGCTTCTTCCAGCGCCACCAGGTCCGGTCCGGGGTCGAGGCCCAGTTCGTCGGCGAGGAGGGTGCGGGCGCGGCGCAGCGCGGCCAGGGCGTCGGCTTGGCGGCCGCTGCTCCACAGGGCGAGGGCGTGCAGGCGCCGGCCCTCCTCGCGCAGCGGATGGTCGCGGGTGAGGCGTTCGGTGTCGGGAACCACCGTCGCGGGACGGCCGAGCCGCAGTCCCGCCGCGATGTGCAGTTCGCGGGCGATCAGGCGCAGCTCGTCGAGGCGAGCGATCTCGGCGACCGCCCACGGCTCGTCGGCGACCGCCCACGGCTCGTCGGCGACCTCGGCGAACGCCGGCCCCCGCCACAGCGCCAACGCCTCGTCCAGGTGGGCCCGAATGTCACGGGGGTCGGTGAGCGCGCGGGCCTGGTCGAGCAGTTCCTCGAATCGCCACGCGTCCACCGCTTTTCGCGGCAGCCGCAACGCGTAGCCGGGCGACGCGCTCACCAGCGAGCGAGCCGGTGCCCGCGGCGCGCGGCCGGGTTCGAGCAGGCGGCGCAGGTTGGAGATGTACGCCTGCAACGACGCCAGAGCGCGCGCGGGCGGTTCGCCTCGCCACAGGTCCTCGACCATCCGGTCGACCGGTACGACCTGACCGCGCGCGGTCACCAGCAGGGCCAGTACGCCGCGCTGCCGCGGCCCGCCGAGGGGAAGGGATTCGCCGTCGGTCTCGGCCGCGAACGAACCCAATACCCGGATCAAGACCATGACGGGCTCATCGTACGCGTGGCCGGGGCACGGGTTCCAAGTCGGCTGCGAGTGCCTTCCAAACCGCCGGGCGCAGTCTCGAACCCGTCGAACACAACGGTCGAAGGACAGGAACAGATGAGCGTCGACACTCAGGACATGAAGATCGTGCACCGCGCCTTCCGGCGCGAGTCACGGCTGCTGACGGAACTGGTCGCGGCGGTCGCCCCGGGAGATACGGTGCGCGCCAAGGTGATCGCCGACCACTTCCGCGACTACCGGCTGGGGCTCAAGAACCACCACGAGGGCGAGGACGAGCTGTTGTGGCCACCGCTGCTGGCCCGGGTCGATCTGGAAGCGGACGTGGGGGGGGGGGAGGGGGGGGCGGAACAGCGGGGGGGGGCGCCCACAACCGCCCCCG
>NZ_JASCXP010000469.1:0-5524 GCF_030010695.1 Nocardia sp. CC201C | reverse complement strand
CCCCCCCCCACCCGCCTGTCGTCCTGCCCGGGACCGGCCGAATTACTCGTCGCCGCCGCCCGGGGTGCTCCCGGCACTGCCGGTGATCAGCGCGGTGATCACCTCGGTGAGCTGCGACGCGGAACCGGTGCCGCCGGCGCCGCCACCGGTGCCCCCGTCACCCTCGTCCGCGGCGGCCAGACCCGCGCCCGCGATCATGATTCCCGCGGCCGCGAAAGCGGCGAAACCGGCGGCAGCAAACTTCTTCATACAGATTCCCCTTGGAATGCGTTCTCCCACTGCGCGGAGGGAACTCCCGCCCCCCGCCAGGTGATCGGAGTCATGATCGATTCCGATGGCAGAACATCTATCACAGATCGGAGAATCGACACCACCTGTGGATTCGACCGACACACAGAAATGGTAGCCACCGCATTGCACCTTTTCGGTCAACTGCCCAAGACTTCGGGGTCTTGCCTCGACAGCCGGCTGGAATGACCGGCCGGCAATACCGCGGTGCGGGATGCGAAATGAAATCTCCGCTATTCCTTGGCAATTACTATTCGCGGAGCCAGTGGCCGGTGCTGGCCCAGGCGGTGAGGACCACGGTGGTCAAGGGGAACAGGACGCCGATGGCGCCGAGAGCCTGGCCCGCGAGCATGACCGCCAGCCAGGGCAGCAGGGCGATGGTCGCGATGGTGATGATGGTGTATCGACCCGCCGCGAGACGGCTGAACAGCAGCACCGTTCCGGTGATCAAACCTATTGCCACCACGAGCGATACCGGAAGGATCAGCAGAGCGGCGGTCAGCATCGCGTCGTCGGGCTTGCCCAGCTCGGCCTGGGTGGCGAGTTCCGGGTCCTGATCGGGAGGCACCAGGTCCGAGCCCGCCAGCAGAACGAATCCGGCGGCGAGTGCCAGCAGGCCGTGTGTCAGGCCGCCCAGCGCCGCGAGCACGCCGCCGGCGATGCCGGTGAAGGGGTTCGCTCGCGGCGGCGCGTACGCGCGCGGACTGGACGGATGCATCTACCTGGTCCCCTCCCGTGGATTCACGGCGCGCACTCTACCTGCGGCCGCGCACGGGAGGCGATCCCGTTTCCGCTGTTACAACCGGGCGTCGGCGTACGCCTTCATGGCGTCGCGCACATAGGCCGCGGTGCCCGCGCCGTGCTTGTCGTAGTTCACGGCGAAACGCGGGGCGGCCACGTACATTTCGCCGAGACCGACGAACGCCTCGGCCTCGGGGCAGCGGCCCTGCCAGCCCACGGTCACCCACTCGTAGTGCCGCTGGGTGATGGCCTGGACCTCCTCGCTGTCGACCGGCAGCCCGGCCGCGTGGGCCCGGCCGTAGTCGGCGGCGATATCGAGCTGGGTCTGCTGGAAGGCCTGCTTGTCGGCCTCGCTCAGCCCCCGCCACCAGCGGTCGCCGCTCTCGTAGGCCTCCCGGCCCCACTTCTCGATGACCTCGTCCTTGTACCGCGTGTGGTCGAAGCCGTCGAATACTTCGTCTGCCATGAGTTGCTCACCTGCTTCCGTTTTGCGCAATGTTGTTCTCACCGAGGCGATTTGGCGCGCGATCCGGTCCTGTTCCTGCCGGAGCAGATCCAGATGCGTGCGCAGTGCGGTGCTCGTATCCCGTTCTCCCGCGAGAACTTCGGCGATGACCGGCAGGCCGAGGCCGAGTTCGCGCAGCAGCAGGATGCGTTGCAGTCGCACCAGGGAGTCCTGGTCGTAATAGCGGTAACCGTTGGCGCCCACCCGGCTCGGCGGCAGCAGGCCGAGTTGGCCGTAGTGCCGCAGGGTCCGGCTGGTGGTCCCGGCCGCCTTGGCCAGGTCCTGGATGGACCATTCGGTTGTCGCCGTCACGTCCTTTCTCCTTCGTTTCGCATCGACGGAATCCAGGATGCAAGTTGACGCTACGTCAAGGTCAAGCCTTTACAGTATGCTCCTGACCACGAACTTTTCGCACTATCTGCTCCACCAGGTTCTTGGGGGGAAGGGAAAAACTTCATGATTGCGATCGGCCGTGCCCGGATACTTCGCTGGGCGGTCGTGGCCGCGATGGCGCTGGGGGGCTCCGTGCTCACCGCCGGTGCCGCAGAGGCGGCGCCCGCGGCGGTCCTGGGCGGTGGCTCCGGGATCTATGTCGAACAGCTCGACGACCCCACCACGATCGGCGAATGTACGCTCACCGCCATCGGTTTCGACCGGGACGACCGCCTGGTCGGCCTGACCGCCGGGCACTGCGGCGAGGTCGGGGCGCGCATCGCCGCCGAGTACTCCATCGACAGCGGCACCATCGGCGTGATCGCGGAGAAGAGCGCGGGCAACGACTGGGCGGTCATCGCCTTCGATCCCGAGCGGGTGGCGCCCACCCGGCAGGTGGCGCAGACGGTGATCAACGGTGTCGGCGCGCCGCCGAACATCGGGGACAACGTCTGCAAGAACGGGCGCACCACCGGCTTCACCTGCGGTGTGGTGTGGGAGACCAAGCCGGGCTACTTCCGCAGCCAGGTATGCGCCGACCAGGGCGATTCCGGTGGTCCGGTACTGCTGGGCGATCGACTGGTCGGCATGATCGTGGCCGGCTCCGAAGTCCAGATCGGCCCGGTGTCCATCGATCCGGGCGCCTGCGCGGGCCAGGGTGACTTCATCCACCGGCCGGAGGTGTCCACCAATATCACCCTGGTGCTGGCGGACGTCGATCGCCGCGGCGGCGTCGGAGCCGGATTCCGCGTGTTCTGACCGCACCGCGCCGATACGAGCGCCCCTCCGGCTTCGGAGGGGCGCTCTGCTCGTCTCTGGGCTCCAGCTTGTTTCAGGGCTCTACTTGTTCAGGGCTCTACTTGTCTCGGGCTCGGTTCGTGTCCGCACTCAGCTCGCTTCGCCCCCAAACGTTTTCGCTCAGTAGCCAGCGGTGAATCGGGTACGGGAATGCTGCGGGCGCTCGGCCTCGTCGAGCAGGGCCACCGCCAGATCCTCCATGGAGATGCCGGAGTCGCCCGCGTCGTCGACGAGGAGTTCGTCGCGGCCCAGGCGGAACCGGCCGGTGCGCGCGCCGGGCTCCAGCAGGGCCGAGGGGCTCAGGTAGGTCCAGTCCACGGAGCCGTCGGCGGCCCGGAACACGTCCAGCTGCCGATCGCAGGCGGTGGCGATCGGTTGCAGTGCGGCGGGGAAGTCCGGCTGTTCGCGCAGGGTCTTCCCGGTGCCCGCGACGGTGAGGCTGCCCGCGCCGCCCACCACCAGCAGCCGAATCCCGGTGCCGGTCAAGCCCTTCAGCAGGGCCGCCGCGACCTCGGCGAGTTCGTGCTCACGCCCCGGTACCGGCCGCGTCGCGCTGATCACCAGATCGCTGCCGACGCTGGCGGACGCGATCTGTTCCGGGTCGGAGGCGTCCCCGGCCCGCCGCTCGACGTCCGCCGGAAGTCCCTGTAGCCGTTCGGGATTGCGCGACACCGCGCGCACGCTGTGACCGCGTCCCAGCGCCTCGGTGACGACGCGGCTCCCGACGCCGCCCGCTGCTCCGAATACCGTGATGTGCATAGCTGTCGAACCTTTCGGAATTGGTTGGGATTGTGGGTTTCCCGCCCGGCGTTCGGGGGGGACTTGCTACAGGCGGCTTCGGCTCCGGCAGTGACCGGCGGAAGCACGCGGGCTGCCGGACGGTGGGATGCGCAGCCGCCCGGTCACGTTCGCCATTTCGAGTAGTCCGCGTCGGCAGCAGCCCGGCGAGCGGCCGCCAGGTGAGATCCGCCGGATGCGGCGGTCTCCCGTTGTCGGCCGAACCGGGTCGCCGGACCGGGAGGCGGCCGCTACGTGCGACTGAGCGTGCGCGGCGTGACTGCCGGTACGGCGGGTGTCTCCGCCCGCACCGCGGGCTTCGGCGCGGCGCCGAGCTGGCCGAGCAGGGTGCCGGTGAGTGCGATGACGATGCCGAGCAGCTGAATGGGGCTGAGCGCCTCGCCGAGCGCGATCCAGCCGATGACGGCGGCCGAGACCGGACTGAGCAGCCCGAGCAGGGCGGCCGAGCTGGCGGGCATGCGGCTCAGGCCGCGGAACCAGAGGGCGTAGGCGGCGGCGGTGCCGAGCAGGCCCAGGTAGAGGTAGCCGGTGACGGCACGCCCGTCCAGGGCGGGCGGCGCTCCCTCCACCAGCAGCGCCAGCGGCAGCAGCGCCAGTCCGCCCGCGGTGAGCTGCCAGCCGGTGAGGGCGAGCGGTCCGACGCCCGCGGGGCGGCCCCAGCGCTTGGTGAGCACGGTGCCCGCACCCATGGATGCCGCGCCCAGCAGGCCGGCGAGCACGCCGACGGTGTCGAGGACCGCGGTGGCCTTCAGGACCACCAGGGCCACTCCGACCAGGCCGATCACCCCGGCGGAGATCTTGCGGGCCGTCGGCTTCTCACCGAGCAGCAGGGCGGCGAGCCCGAGCGCGAACAGCGGCTGGGCCGAACCGAGTACGGCCGCCACGCCGCCGGGCAGCCGGTAGGCCGCCAGGAACAGCAGCGGGAAGAATGCGCCGATGTTCAGCAGGCCCAGAATCCCTGCGCGCCATACCCATTCGCCGCGCGGCAGGAGTCGGGTGACAGCCAGCAGCAGCAGTCCGGCGGGCAGGGCGCGCATGAGGGCGGTGAACAGTGGGCGGTCCGGCGGCAGGAATTCGGTGGTGACGATGTAGGTCGATCCCCACACCAGCGGGGCGAGGGCGGTCAGGGCGAGGGTGCCGGTGTAGGCGGCTCCGGCGCGGGTGGCGGTCATCTCTTCACTCCCATTACTAACCTCAACGCTGATAATCTCAACGTTGAAATAAAACCACCTATGTACTTCAGCGTCAAGTATCTTGATGTTGAGATTATTTCCCTCGAGAGGAGTGGCGATGGCCGACGCAGTCGACCAGATCCTGGCCGCATGGCGGGCGACGCGCCCCGACGTGGACGCCTCCCCCATGGCCGTGGTCGGCCGGATCACCCGCCTGGCCCGCGTGTTCGACCGCGAACTCACCGAGTTCTTCAAAGGTCACGGGCTCGAGCGCTGGGAGTTCGACGTGCTCGCCACCCTGCACCGCTCCGGCGGCGCGGAGGGACTCACCGCGGGCGCGCTCAACCGGGCGGCCATGATCACCTCGGGCGCGATCACCAACCGCATCGACCGACTCGCCGCCAAGGAGCTGGTGGTGCGCGTGCCCGATCCGGTCGACCGGCGCTCGGTCCGGGTTCAGCTCACCGACCGCGGCCGCGCCCTGGTCGACGAGGTACTACCGCTGCACGTCGCCAATGAGGAACGGTTGCTCGCCGACCTGTCCGGTCAGGACCGCGACGAACTGGTGAAGCTGCTGCGCACCCTCGCCGAATCGCTCGGCGACACCTCACTCACCTGAGCCGTAGCCCAGCGGCACCGATTCGCCGACCACCGTCGGGCCGGGCACGTCCACGACCGTGGCACGCGGTGCCGGGTCGCTCGCGGGAGCCCCGCCTGCCGGAGCGGATGCCGCCGCACCGGGTACGGATGCGCCCGCCGCCGTACCCGGCGCGGCGGTGCCCGGCGCGAG
>NZ_JASCXP010000468.1:0-5535 GCF_030010695.1 Nocardia sp. CC201C | reverse complement strand
TTGAACTCGCCTTGCTCCGCTCCCGCTATGAAGGCGTCCCATTCGCCGGCGGTGAAGCGCAGCATCGGTCCGCTGGGGTCCTTCGAGTCACGAACCGCCATACCGCCGTTCGGCAGTTCCGCGACCTCGACACATTCGGCCTGCGAGCCACTCTTGGTGCTCTTTCGCCACTTCAACGGCTGGTCAATGTTCACGCTGCTCGCTCATGCTCTCTGATGATGTGCCGGAGGAAGTTCCGGCTGTCTTGGATGGTCAACGCCGAGGACCGAAGGTCCTCGAACGCCTTCTGGAACCGGGCCACGACAGGACGCTTCTCAAGATACAACTCGCCGGTGAAGCCTTCGAGATACACAACCGTCGGTTGCGTCGGCCGTCCCCTCTCGTCGTCCCTGAAGTCCAGTATGACGAAGGACCCCAGAGGCTCCCCTGCGGGGCACCCTGCGGAGAAGGGCAGCACGCGCAGGCTGATGTTGGGTTTGGTGGACATCTGGTCCAGGTGGCGGAGCTGGTCGATCATCACCTTTCTGCTGCCCATTACGCGCCGAAGGGTGGCTTCACCAATAATCGCGTCCACGCGTGTGCCACCCGCGCGCATGATCGACTTCTGGCGACGAAGGCGGAGCTGTACTCGTCGGGCTGTTTCCTCGTGGTCGCCCACCGCACGGTCGGAGCTGATGATCGCGCGGGCGTAGTCGCCGGTCTGAAGAAGTCCCGGCACCAGATCCGACTGGTGAATCCGGAGCCCTTCAGCGTTGCCCTCCAGCCCTATGTACATGTCGAATCCGCGTCGGATCACGTCGCCGTACTCGTGCCACCACGACTTTTCGTTGGCTTGATGGGCGAGGCCGATCAGCGCCTCCGTCTTCTCGGTGTCCGCGTCGTAGATGCGGCACAGTTCCCGGATGTCCGCGTCTCGGGGGCCGTCGATCTTCGCTGTTTCGAGTCGCTGGAGCATCGACGGCGTCCACTGCATGAGCTTCGCGGCTTCGGCGATCGTGAGGCCGTTCTCGTTTCTGAGTTCTCGTAGGTAGGTACCGAGCTGTCGGCGGGGCAGCGCGGGGTCGGATGCGGTTGCGGTGGACACATAACCCCCTATGAGTCGGGTGCTGATTCATGGTGAATCAGCTTCTGGTTCACGGCAAGCACGGTGCTGGAAAGACGAGATTCTTCCGGTGAATATTCACCATGCGTATTGTGCCACCGCTGGCGCGGGTGTGTGCTTGATATGCGTCCGGACGGCGGAAGTGCCGCAAGGGCTCGTACTTCGAGCGGGTCCCGCGTCCGCAGCGGACCTCTCATGAAGGTCGATCCGGGCGGTACCTAATGCTTTGCCCCGCCTTGTGATTCGAGAGGCCGTGACATGAAGACCGCGAGACTGTACTTGTGCCAGGCTGACCCAGGGGGGCTGTCGGTTCTGGAAGCTGAGCACGCCGTCATGCTCCACCCCAAGCGCCGGGACACCGCGTGCAAGATGGTCCCCCGCATCGATACCGCTCTCACGCTTCGCGCGCAGGCGGCCTTGACGGGCGGTGAGCTGGCATGACCGAACCAGGCATTCTGCCGCATGAAACGACGCGGGCCGTCGTGCGGGAGGTAGAGCGGACGCGCAGCATGCTCGTTGCGGCATCGGCCCGCCACTATCGATCGACGGCCAAGGACTCGGGGGTCGATGAGCAGCAGGCGTTCGAGGAGCATCGCGCCGCCATCAGCAGCTTCGCCGCCGCTGCCGGTAAGCGGGCGATCCTGTGGGACCGGCTGGTTCGCGACGCCGGGTTGACCCCGGAGGCGGCGGCGATGGTGCTCGACCTGTCCGGGGACGAAGTCGACGCGTTCACGTTGAAGACGCCGGGGGTGGGGCAGTCATGATCACCGGTACCGAGCAGCGACGGCTGATCTGGCTCGACGCCACGGACCACCGCCAGAGCTACGCGGTGGCGCTCGGCCCCGACCGCGTGACGTTCCGCGTCGAGCGCGGCGGCCCGGTGTGCATCAATTCCATCGCCGCAGAACATCTGCCGGTGCGTCCGTTTCAGCCCCGCCCATACCTCGAGATGGTGGAGCGCAGCCACCCCGAAGACCAGCGCTACTGGGATGCGGTGCGGTGGGCGGCGATGGGCCTGCTGGCGGCGTGGGCGCATTCACGGGGCGTGTCGGAGATGCGGTTCATGCAGCGTCGCCTCGTCCACACCACGCACGGTGATCTGACCACAGTGTGGTTCCGGGAGCCGTTCGCGCCGACCGGGGGAGCGCCGCGCATCATCCGGGTCATCGGGCGTTCGGGAGTCGAGTTGGTCGCGTTCGGCGACTGCCCGACTCCGGAACAGGCCCGCAACGAGCAGCCGCGCTACATCGGCTTGTGGGATGCCGTGGATGTCGCGGCGCGGCCATGGCGGGCGTGATGCACGGCGCGGCTCCGATGAGCCTTGACCTGCACGTCCAGCGTTTCCTCGTCACGGCGGATGGCCGCCTCAAACCTGGCACGGGATCGATTTCTCGCCCGGCGACTATTCTTTGTTGGCCAGAAAAAGAATTTTGTACGCCGCAGCAGCTCTTGAGCGCAACTGCTCATCGTCTAACCCCCCCGCCTCGGCTCGCAAGCCTGGATCCGACACGTATTCATCCACATCGGCGAACAGGCCATCGAGGATATCGAACTCTTTCAATGGAATCTTTGCAGCTTCGTTCTTGAATAACATAAGATACCTCGACTCAAAAGTCGGCGCGTCGATCACTCCCGAGACAAACTCACCAATGAGTCGTTCATAATTCGCAAGCGCACGGTCGACAGAGTTTCTACCAAACATCTCTAATTTCCTCCCAGCCTTCCTCTTTCGAGGATGTTCGCCGTCTGACCAGGGCTGACCCTCCAGCCGGTGATAAAGTCGCCACTCAGCGACTGGACGACAACCAAACCGGTTTCAGGATTGTAGTTCAAGATTGCGCGATCTCCATGATAGAAGCCATCTATATGAAGCGTATTTGGGTCGTCGAGGTGTGATTGCAACGCTTCTCGGAAGTTCTTTGCGGCTGTCTTGTTGTTCCAATTTTCTTCAACTCCAAAATCTTTTGCATGCTTGAACTTCTTTTGTAGTTGCTGATCAGTGGCCCGAAGCGGTACAGGGTCGATCGTTTTAACTCCGGGGCCGAGTCTTGGGCCAGATCGTCTACCAAATATTCCCTTGATTCCGTCCCAAATCTTCTTACCGCCTTCGATGATGGCACCGCCAATATTCTTGGCGCCATCCAGGAGAACCTTTCCAAGCGCTGCGACGGCGCCGCCAAGAGCTTTCGCAAAGTCGACCAGACCCTTGGCGAGATCAACGATGGCGCGGCCGAGCGCCTTGATGGCGTTGAGCAGTAGTTCGCCGAGTTTGGGCAGGATTTTGAGGAGAGGTTCGCTGAGGAGTCGTCCCAGACCGACGACAAGTTTGAATGCGATGACCGCGAGGTCTTTGATCAGGAATACGTCGAGGACTGCCATGACGAGCCAGAAGATGCCCCAGCCCCAGCGGCCTTGCGAGAAGTATGCGATGGCGTAGCGCAGCGATCCGTATACCGGAACGAGGCCTTCCCAGAAGCCGGGTTCCTCTTGCCACCAGGGGGTTTCGTTGTCGCTGTCCGGTTCGGCGGGTGGGGCGGTTGGGTCGGTGCTGTCTGCACCTTCGCCGTGTCCTTCGCCCGGGGATGGTTGGTGGTTGCCTCCTTGGTCATCGCTTGGCTGCCCCCCGGAGCCCTGTTCTCCATCATTGCCTTGGTTGCCGCTCGGGTTGTCGCCGCTGTGGTCCTGGGCAGGGTTGTGCTGGTTGTCGTTGGAGTCGCCGGGGCCATCACCGGGTACCGGTAGGGCATCGTCGGGTTGGGAGGTGTCGGGTCTGGGGTAGCCGAAGCCGCCGGGCCACCGCGAATCGGGGATCGCGCGGCTGCCATCGCTCCACTGAGGGTGGTCGTTGTTCCATTCCAGGGTCACCCCCGGTGGGGGCGGACCCGATATGTCCGGGTGTGCCGGTTCCAGTCCGCCTCCGTTGCCGCCGGGCCAGTGGCCGCCTCCACCCGGCGGATTGGCTCCTTCGCTGGTCGGGGGTGGTGTCGATGGTGAGGGGGTTGGTGTTTGAGGGGGTGTGGGCGAGGGGGACTGCGGGGAGGGCGATGGTTGCGGGGCCGGGTTCGGTGACGGGTCGGGTTGGGGATGTTGGGGAGCGGAGGACTCACCTCGATCCGAGCAATCGCCACCCTGTCGGCATCGAGCGACGACCAGGCCACTCAGATCACCGCCTACGGCCAACCCGTCTGGCTCTGACCTTCCATCTGGACAGCGTCAGATGGCGCTCCGATGAATTTCCGTTCCCGGGTCCGTCTGGAACCTCGACGGCAATACCGCCGACCGACCTACCGAAGAAAGATCTGATGAAGACTGACAAGCTGCTCACCGCTGGCGCTCTCGCCACCCCGGTGTTCTTCGCCATCGCCCTGGCCCAGGCATTCACCCGTGATGGCTTCGATCTGAGTCGGCACATGATCAGCCAGCTCGCCCTCGGTGACCTCGGCTGGTTGCAGATCGCCAACTTCGTCGGCACCGGCGTGCTCTTCGTGCTTGGGGCGCTCGGCCTGCGCCGGACCCTCACCGACGGCATCGGCCGGGTCTGGATTCCCCGTCTTGTCGCCGTCTTCGGTGCGGGCCTGATCGCCGCCGGTGTCTTCGTCTGCGACCCGGCCAAGGGCTACCCCATGGGCGAGCCCGACACGCTCACCTGGCACGGCATGGCGCACGGGGCCGCAGCGACCATCTCCGGCCTCGCCCTGGTGGCCGTGAATGTCATCCTCACCCGGCGCTACCTCCGCGCTGACCGAAAGGCCATGGCCGCCATCACGATTGCCATCACCCTGGCCTTCATGGTCCTCCCCGCCGCCCTGCCCGGCCAGGTCAGCATGGTCTTCGCCGCCGTCTCCTTCCTGGCCTGGGGCTGGATCTCCCTGCTGGCCGCCAGCCTCCTGCCCACCCGCCGCGCGGCGGGTGCCATCCGGGAGCCGCAGTTCGCGTGAGGTGAGCGAACGGAAAGGCGTCCGCACCGAAGTCAATGGTGCGGACGCCTTTTCGTGGAGCTGGCGGATCAGCTGATCGCCATCGGGATTACCAACCAGCCTTGACGATCGGGCCGTAATAGACGACCGGTAGGCCGGTGCCGGCGCATTCGACCCAGACATCGGCACCCGGCGCGAATCGCAGGTAGATCGGCTCGGGGCCGAGAGAGAACTGCATGATGCCCGGGGCCTGGTAGAAGAACGGCGGTTGCAGGCTCCAGCCGGTGCACTGCCACCACTCGCCCGGGGCGGTGTCCATCCGGATGACGCCACCCGGTTCCGGTGTGGGGACGGGAGGGGTGGCGGCGGACGTCTGCATGTTCAGGAGGCCAGCCGCGGCAATCATTGCCGCGACCGCGACCGAGCGAAGTGTTGCTCTCATTCGTGTTCCTTTGTGGCCCTTGTCGTTGGTGCGAGGGGACGATGGGCGGGGCCGAATCAGACGACCGCGCCGTA
>NZ_JASCXP010000467.1:0-5539 GCF_030010695.1 Nocardia sp. CC201C | reverse complement strand
GGCGACCAGGCCGGTGAAGGCGCTGTCGAACCGCAGGTCCCGGTCGCGCGGGTACGGCAGGTCGATATCGATCACCTCGTGTACGCGCCCGGGCCGGGCGGACATGACCACCACGCGCCGCGCCAGGAATACCGCCTCGGAGACGGAGTGGGTGATGAACAGGGCCGTGAAGACGTTGTCGCGGTAGAGCCGCAACAGTTCCTCCTGCATGCTCAGGCGGGTGATCTCGTCGAGCGCGCCGAAGGGTTCGTCGAGCAGCAGCAGGCTCGGCTGTAAAGCCAATGCGCGGGCGAGGGATACGCGCATTCGCATACCGCCGGAGAGCTGGCCGGGGAGTTTGTCCGCGAAATCGGCCAGTCCGACCGCCGCCAGGGCGCGGGTGGCGCGGGTCCGGCGGGTGCCGCGGTCGACGCCGCGCAGTTCGGCGGCGAGTTCGACATTGCGCAGCACCCGCCGCCACGGCAGCAGGGTGGCCTCCTGGAAGATGAAGCCGACCGAATCTGTCTGGACCGCAAGGCTTCCCGATGTCGGCCGCTCCAATCCGGCGGCCAAGCGCAGCAGTGTCGACTTACCGCAGCCGGAAGGCCCCACCACGGCGACGAATTCGCCGCGCCGGACCTCCAGATCGATAGCGGCGAGGGCGACGATATCGCCGGAGCCCTGGCCGTCGTAGCGCTTGCCCACCCCCGTGCAGGTGATTTCCGGAACCGGTGCGAGCGGCTCGGTGACCGAGCGCCGCTCGGAGTTCGGGGCGGTTCCGGTGTCGCGCACCGTGTCGTAGAGCACCACCGCGCTCACCTTCTTTCGATAATCTTGCGTGCAATCAAAGCGTCCAGATCAGTTTTGCTGCACAGAATTACGTGCAATCAATATCCTGTTTCGCAGTGGTTAACTGTTATTGCATGTCCAGCAGTAGCTTGGTGAGGGCCGGTTCGTCGATGCGCGTACTGCGCCCGTCGCGAAGCACCGCCTCACCGTCCACCCAGACGGTGTCCACCACCCGCGGCGAGGCGGTGGTCAGCACGGTGGCCCCGGGATCTCGGACCGGCAGGCAGGCGAAGTCCCGATCGAAGCGCAGCAGGGTCAGGTCCGCGCGGTCCCCCGCCGCGATTCCGACCGGCCCATCCGAATCGCCCAGGGCGGCAGCGGCACCGCGGGTGGCCATCCGCATCATGTCGTCGAAGCCGAGCAGATCGGCGCGCGCGTGCGTGACCCGCTGCAGGTACGCGCCCATGCGCAGCGCCAACAGCATGTCCTGGGTGTCATTGCTGGCCGCGCCGTCCACCCCCAGCCCTACACCGATGCCCGCGGCCAGCATGGCGGGGATCGGCGCTACTCCGCTGCCCAGCCGCATATTGCTGAGCGGGTTGTACGACACCGCGACACCGCGCTCGGCGAACAGCCCGCGGCCGTACTCGTCGAGGTGACAGCAGTGCACCGCGAGGGTACGCGGCCCCAGCAGGCCGCCGCGATCCAGATAGTCGACCGCCGAGCAGGTCGCGTGTGCACGGCACATGTCCTCGTCGGTGCGGGTCTCCAGCAGATGGATGGAGATGGTCTTGCCGGTGCGATCGGCGTAGTCGCGCACGGCGGCCATACCCTCGGGGGTGAGGCAGCGCGGATTCGGCACGGCGAGCGCGGTCGTGACCCGCGTGTCCGTGAGCCTGGCGTCGAGCGTGTCGATGTGCGCGAAGACCTCCGAAAGCGGTTGCAGCAGGCGTGGATCCATACCCCAGCGGCGGGAGGGGTCGGCCCGGTCGGCCACGCCCCGGCCGAAGACCACGCGAATGCCCAGCTCGTGCAGGGCGCGCAGGGCCGCGTCGTGTACGGCCGCCGAGGGATTCGGCCACATGTGCTCGACCACGGTGGTGACACCGCCGCGCAGCAGTTCCAGACCGCCCGCGAGGGCGGCGGCATAGGTCTGCTCGGGCGTGGCCGCCACCGTGAATTCGCCTACGCAGTGCAACCATTCGAGCAGCGGCAGCCCCTCCCCCGCACCGCGCAGCACGGACTGCTGGAGGTGGGTGTGGGTGTTGACGAAACCCGGAATCAGGTGGCCGCCGCTACCGTCGACCGTAGGAAGCGCCCGGCCCGCACCGGCTTTCGGCCCGATGGCGGTGACACGGCCGTGCTCGACGACCACATCCTGTCCCGACGTCCACCGAGGCCCCCCGACGGTCGCGGTGTAGGCGGTGACATCGCCGATCACGACACTGTCGGTCTCGGCACTGCCCGGGACGGCTGCTGACTGTGGCACCATGCGGCATTCCTCTCGAAATGCGGCTGGTTCGCCCGCCCCGATCCGGGCGGTGCACCGCGTCCGTTGCAGCCATGAACGTGGTGTCCGAAAGCCTAACGGCGCGGTGTTTCCGCCGGGTTAAGGTTGCCGCACCCATCGTGCGGATACCTGCCGACCGGTTGGTGCGCACGGGCAACCGACCAGCCATGCAGGCAGCCGGAAACGACCGAGCGCATGCAGGCAGCCGGAAACGACCGGGCGCGTGTAGGCAGCGGGGAAGTAGCCGGGTGCGTGAAGGAAACGGAACGGGGTCAGGGACGCAAATCCGCTCCTGGGGAGAGGATTTCGACGCTGGAGTGCAGCTCCGGTTCCAGGAATGCCAAGAGCGCCTCCGCTTCGGCCGTCACCGCGTCGCGGTCGGCGCGGCTCCACTCGGTGCGGGGGCTGACACGCAGACGAGCCGTACCGCGCTCGGTGAAGATCTTGTAGACGGCGGCGAGGTAGCCGTCCACCAGGATCGGGGATACGGCGGCGGCGAAGGCGCGCAGTGGGGGTGCGCCGCTCTCCGGGACGATGCGGGTTCGATCCTGGTGGGAGAGGACGGCGTTGTCGTACCAGCCGAGCAGGCAGACGGGGGCGGGGGTGTCCGGGTCGGCCAGTTCGGCGTCGGCGGCGTCGTAGAGGGTGCGACCGCGCTCGTCGGTGTAGGTGCGCACGCGGTCGCCGAGACGGTCCATCGCGGGCTTCATACCGGTGAGCTTGGACCAGGTCTGCATATCCATGGTGGTGGCGGGGCCGAAGGCGCGCAGGTACCGCAGCAGCAGTTCCGCCAGCGGATAGGTCGGGTCCAGGGGTGCGCCGAGCCAGGGTTCGACCCGGGACCACACCGGGCGGCTGTTGTCGCGCCAGCGCCCACGCGGTGGAGTTTGCAGGACCGGCAGTTGGTACAGCCAGGTCTGGACGATCGCCCCCGGATCGCGCTCCGGGTAGAGTTCGGCGGCGCGTGCACGCAGGGCGGTGGCGGACATGGGTTCGTCGCCGAGCACCGCCTCGCCGTCGGCGCGCACCCGCTCCGGATCCAGCCCGACCATGGCCCCGTAGTTGAAACCCTTGCGGAAGGGCACCTTCTCCAGTTCGGGCTGGATGTGCGGGGCGATGCGCAGCGCGTCCGGCGGGGTGACCAGGTGAATGGTGCCGCGCATCAACGTGATTCGCACCAGGGAGCGATCCTCGAGCCCGGCCGACACCGGCTTCGGGTCGAACTCGGCGATACGGCTCCACAAGGCGATGAACGGCGGCGGGACGTCCTGAGCCTGTAGGCCGATCAGGTGCTCGCACATCTCGGCCACCGACAGCGTGGACCGCTCCAGCAGATGCTGGCGGGCGAGTAGGGTCCGATTCAACACCCTGTTCGACAGCTTCATGGTTCGCCTTCCCTCCCGGCCGCGCCGGTCACACCACCGGTACGACGATCATGCTCTCCGCGGGTGACTCAGCGCAGGGTGACGACGACCTTGCCGGTGGCGGTGCGCTTGTCCAGCGCGGCGACGGCTTCCGCGGCGTGGTCGAGGGTGTAGAGGATCGGCTCCGGCGGCAGGATCTTGCCGTTGGCGAGCAGCGGTTCGACCTCCGCCCACTGCTCCTGGAGGTAGCCGGGATGGCTCATCGCCCATTCACCCCAGGCCGCGCCGACGACCTCGACATTCTTGAGCAGCAGGCGGTTGACCTTCACCGTGGGGATCTCACCGGCCGTGAAACCGACCACCAGCAGGCGGCCGCCGGAGGCGAGGGAGCGGATGCTGTCGGTGAAGCGGTCGCCGCCGACCGGGTCCAGCACGATGTCCACGCCCCGGCCGCCGGTGAGGTCCTTGACCGTCGCCAGCCAGCCGTCGGTGAGCACGACGTCGGTCGCGCCGTTGGCGCGGGCGACCTCGGCCTTCTCCTCGGTGCTGACCACCGCGATCACCCGGCCCGCGCCCAGCGCCTGCGCCATGCGCAGGGTGGAGGTGCCGATACCACCGGCCGCGCCGTGCACCAGCACCGTCTCGCCCGGGGCGAGGCGACCGCGGTTGCGCAGGCAGAAGTGCACGGTCAGATCGTTGAACAGCACACCCGCGCCCGACTCCAGGGCGATGTTGTCGGGCAGTTTGAACACCATGTCGACGGGTGCGACGGCGACCTCGGCCATGGCGTTGCCGAGCAGGGTCAGCGCGACCACCCGGTCGCCGGGGGCCACGTGCGCGCCCTCGGGGGCTTCGCGGACGACTCCGGCGATCTCGCAGCCCACGACGTACGGCATGGCCGGTTTCATCTGGTACAGGCCGCGGGTCATGAGGACGTCGGGGAAGGCCACCCCGGCCGCGTGCACGTCGATGACGACGCCGCCGGGATAGGGCGCGGGCTCCGGAATATCGACGACCTCGATCGCCTCCGGCCCTTCCAACTTGCTCACCACGGCTGCACGCATGCGAAATCTCCGATCTACCCGGCGTTGGATGCCTTCCGAACCTAACCGATCCGCGGGCGATCCGTCCGGTTCGGTCGGATTCAGCGGCTGGCGTACTCGATCATCGCCTCGTCGGCGAGCACCTCATCGCCCCGCACGATGGTCAGCGAGCGCGGGCCGATCTCGTACCGGGTGCCGTCGGCGGGGTTGGTGACGGTGAAGCCATCGGCGGCGGGCACCGGATCGTCGAGTTCGATCCGCGCCCCGTCACTGAGCCGCACCCCCTGGTAGTAGTAGCGGCCGACGCCGGTGCGGCACACCACGAATCGTGAGGCGGCGGTGTGGCCGACGGCGTAGGCCGGATCGTCGGAGTTGCAGCGGGGGCCGACCGCGTCGACGAAACCCTGGCCATCGCTGCCGGACACCGAATCCGGCAGCGGTCCGAGGGGTGGGGCCGTCGGTGCGGAGGTGGTGCGCGCGGCGTCGGGCGTGGTGACGACCGCGGTGGGTGCCGCGGAATCCGGGGCCGCGGAGGTCTGTGCCGCAGGAGTCCGGGCAGTGGATGTCAGGCCGAGCGGCACCTCGGGCGACGGCCGCGCCGTGACGGACGACGTGATCGCCCCCGGCCGGCCGGGAGCTCCGTCGTCGCGCAGCGCCACCCACCCCAGCGCGGCGGCCAGTCCCACCACGGCGACCCCGAGCACGCCGACCAGCACCGGCAGCCGCGAACGCTGCCGCTCCTGCGGCGACAGCGGCCCGGACGGATGCTCCCGCCACCCCGCCCCGCCCACCGGAACCGGGTCGTCGCCCGCGAACCCCGATGTCGTGCCGGACCTGTGGTGGTCGGCCTCACG
>NZ_JASCXP010000466.1:0-5546 GCF_030010695.1 Nocardia sp. CC201C | reverse complement strand
CGAGCCCGAGAAGAAGTCGTGGTTCTCGTCGGCATTGGGCGACAGCGCCGACAGGATCGCCGGGTTCACATCGCACTCGTCCTTGGGGAACAGACCCTCGTAGCCGAGGTTCATCAGCGCCTTGTTGGCGTTGTAGCGCAGGAACTTCTTGACGTCCTCGGTCAGGCCGACCTCGTCGTAGAGGTCCTGGGTGTACTCGACCTCGTTCTCGTACAACTCGAACAGCAGCTCGAAGGTGTAGGACTTGAGCTCGTCCTGCTCGGCCTGGGAGACCTGCTCCAGCCCCTTCTGGTACTTGTAGCCGATGTAGTACCCGTGGACGGCCTCGTCGCGGATGATGAGGCGGATCAGGTCCGCGGTGTTGGTGAGCTTGGCCCGCGAGGACCAGTACATGGGCAGGTAGAAGCCGGAGTAGAACAGGAAGCTCTCCAGCAGGGTGGAGGCCACCTTGCGCTTGAGCGGATCGTCGCCCTGGTAGTAGTCCATGACGATCTGCGCCTTGCGCTGGAGATTGGGGTTCTCCTCCGACCAGCGGAAGGCGTCGTCGATCTCGCGGGTGGAGCACAGCGTGGAGAAGATGGAGCTGTAGCTCTTGGCGTGCACCGACTCCATGAAGGCGATATTGGTGAGCACCGCCTCCTCGTGCGGGGTGAGCGCGTCCGGGATGAGGCTCACCGCGCCGACCGTGCCCTGGATGGTGTCGAGCAGGGTGAGGCCGGTGAAGACCCGCATGGTCAGCTGCTTCTCGTGGGGGGTCAGCGTGTTCCACGACGGAATGTCATTGGAGACGGGTACCTTCTCGGGCAGCCAGAAGTTGCCCGTCAGCCGGTCCCAGACCTCCGCGTCCTTTTCGTCGGGTACGCGGTTCCAGTTGATCGCCGACACCCGATCGATCACTTTGGTCACACGCATCGTCGTATGCGTCTCAGAGGTCACGCCCGTTCACTCACCCTTCCCAGCTCACCGGATTCTCTTGCCCTGGACACTACTACTAGTGGCGGACAAAGTTTTACAACACAAGGTGTTGTGTCGTTCGGTGTCCTGGGGCGATGGCCGAGCGGCCAGCGAAAAGGTGGGCGGAGACACCCCGCGCGGCGCGGACGCGCCGCCGTGCACTCTGTCACAGCACCTTCGGGCGGCTATCGGCGGGGACCGCCCGAAGGTTTGCCGATCGAGTGCCGACGCTCAGATGCCCACGACACTCAGATACCCAGCACCAGCTTGGCGGTCGTGAAGTAGATGATCAGCCCGGTGGCGTCGACCAGGGTGGTGACCATGGGGGCCGAGATCACCGCCGGATCGATGCGCAGCTTCTTGGCCAGCAGCGGCATGGTGCCGCCGATGGTGGCCGCCCACGCGCAGATGAGCACCAGCGTAATCCCCACCACCGCGGCGATTTCCATGCCGACGAACAATCCGCCGATCACCACACCGATCAACGCCAGCATGGTGCCCAGCAGCAGGCCCACCCGGCATTCGCGCCACACCACCCGGAACAGATCCGAGCCGCGCACCTCGCCCACCGCCACGGCGCGCACACAGGAGGTGGCGGCCTGCGCGCCGGCATTGCCGCCCGCGCCGATGATCAGCGGAATGAACAGGGCCAGATGCGCGGCCTGTTCGAGGGTGCCCTCGAACAGGTCGGTGACCGAGACCGTCAGGGTGGCCGCCACCAGCAGCAGCGTCAACCACATGGCGCGGTAGCGCGCCAGCTGGAAGACACCCGCCGCCATGTAGTGCCCCTCCCACGGCGCGGCACCGGCCTGACGGGCCACATCCTCGGAGTCGGCGGCCTCGATGACCTCGATGGCGTCGTCGATGGTGAGCAGGCCGACGAGGCGGTCCTCGCTGTCCACCACCGGCAGGTTGATCAGGTTGGCCCCCTGCATGAGCCGGGCGGCCTTCTCCGCCGAATCGGTGGCGCGCACGAACACCGGTTCGGCCGCCACCAGATCGGCGATCATGGCGTCCGGGGAGGAGAGCACCAGATCGCGCAGTTCCACCACGCCGATGATGCGGCGGCCGCCGTCCACCACCGGGAGGGTGTAGACGGTCTCGGCGTTGCCGCCCTTGGTGCGCACCCACTGCAATGCCTGCACGACCGGCAGATTGCGCGGCAGCGCAACGACCTCCGGCGTCATGTAGTACCCGACGGAACCCTCCGGGTAGCCGAGCAGCTGCGCGGTCATGCGCCGTTCGCGCGGGCTGAGTCCGGCCAGCACCTTCTTGGCGACCTTGGCCGGAGCCTCGCGCAGCATGCGGGCGCGGTCGTCGGGATCCATCTCCTCGACCAGCTCCCGGAAGCGCTCGTCCCGCAGCCCGCTCAGAATCTGCTGCTGGTCAACGGGTTCCAGCTCCTCGAAGACATCGAGGGCACGGTCCTTGTCGAGCAGCCGGAACACCACCCCGGCGGTCACGGCGTCCATGCGGGCGAGTTCGTCGGCGATCACGTGCGGGGCGTGATCGTCCAGCCATTCCAGGGTGGGACCGACGTGATGCGGGTCGACGATATCGCGCAGCGGGACATAGGGCGCGCGGTCGTCATCGCGTGCGGAGACCGGCGGCTGCGCCGGAATATCGTGCGCAGCAACGCATTCGGACCCCGCTGCGCGATCGCGGAGAGTGCCCTGACGCTCGGGCGGCGCGCCCGCCGCCTCGTCCCGCGCATGTGCGTGGCCGGACTCCGCGCCACCTCGCTCGGGCAGGTCACCGCTACGATCGGACATCGCGGCCGCACGGTTGGGCAGCGCGCCGTCGCGATCGGACAGCGCACCGTCGCGGTCAGGCAGCGCACCGTCGCGATCGGGCAGCGCACCGTCGCGATCGGGCAGCGCACCGTCGCGGTCAGGCAGCGCACCGTCGCGGTCAGGCAGCGCACCGTCGCGATCGGGCAGCGCGGCCTCATGGCCGAGCCGCGCCGGATCGCGGTGGGTCGACACCGCGTCGCGGTTGGGCAGCGCCGACGCGCACGGGGGCGTCACCGCCTCGCGGTCGGTCAGCGGGGTGAATGCGGGCAACGTCGACGGAGCGACGTGCAGATCTGTCTGCGTCATGACGGAACCTCGGCCGTGCAGGCGAGTAAAGGGGGTGAACGAGGGCAAACACCTGGTTTCACACCGCGAGGCACCGACCCGGCCGCGGCAGTCCTACTGCCCTATCCGCGGAACGAGGGGACGGCGCCGCGCGGCCTTCGACTGGGGGGTTCGCTGCGCATGCAACCCACCTCCTCCATCATCGCCGTGCACCGTCAGGGATCACTCGCCAAATTGCGAGCGCAAAAATCATCCTCGTGCAGGATACAACCAACGGCCAAACCCGCCGAATCCACCGGCCACATGTGGGCAGCGACACGCCACCACAGCGGCCACCCTCGGTGCGCGCGGCGGGCACAGTGATGCGCTGGGGTGGAGGGGTGCGGTTGGAATCACTCACCATGGTGCGGCACGGCGGGAGCGTCGGGAATGCGACGGCGCGGGTGGCGCAGGCGGCGGGGGACGAGGAATTCGGTTCCGGGACAAGGGATGCGGACTCCACGCTGTCGGCGGTGGGGCGGGCGCAACCTAGCCGCTGGACGATCGATCAGGGGAATTCGTGGCAGCATCGCGCGAGGACCCGCCGCCACCAGTTCCCCGTCGCGGTCAGGTGTGGTGGTCGACGATGGCGCGGAGCAGGCGGATGAGGTGGCGTTGCTCTTCGCCGGTGAGGGGGGTCAGGAGTTCGGCTTGGGCGGTGCGGATGAGGGTGTCGAGTGTGTCGAGGTGGCGGCGGCCGGAGTCGGTGAGGTGCACCAGGTTTCGGCGGCGGTCGCGGGGGTCGGGGGCGCGTTCGATGTAGCCGCCGCGCTCCAGATCGGTGATGGCGGCGGTGACGTCACTGCGGTCGAGCCCGATGCGACGACCCAGATCGGCCTGACTGGTCGGCCCGGATTCGTCGAGCGCCGCCAGCAGCGAGAAGTGGTAGCGGTGTGCGATATCGGCGGAGCTCAGTCGTTCGCCGACGATCCGGTGCCCCTGAGCTGCGCTCTGTGCGAGCAGCCAGGTCGGCAGCGAGCGCAGTCGGCGCGGCGCGGTGCGGGGATCCACGATTTCAGCCTAGACCAGGGCTTGCATTGTTGGTCGAGCCAACATATATTCGTTGGCATCACCAACATTAATCCCTGACAGGATTGCCCGACACGAGGATTCGCCATGCACACGAACCGCCCCTTCCACTCCGATGCGACATCGACCCATGACACCGTTCATCGCCACGCGACCGTCGCAGTGCCCCACGCCGGCCCTCGACCGGCGCGCAGGTTGTCCGGGGCGATTCGGCGCGCCGCGCTGACCGGAACGTTCGCGCTGCTCGCGGCGGCCGCTACCGCGTGCACGGCGGGCGGCAACACGGCCCTGATGGATTCGGTCCGTGACGACGAGGCCGAGATCAGCCGGCTGGTCACCCGCCTCGGCGTGGCCCTGGACGAGCACGACTTCCAGGCCCTCCCCCAGCTGTTCACACCCGAGGCCACGGCCACCACTCCGGGCGGCACCGCCGTCGGCCGCGACAAGGTGATAGCGCAGGCCACGCGCAATCACACCGATTTCCCGAATCTTCAGCACATCGTCAGCGGTGTTCTGGTGGATGTGAACGGCGACCGCGCCGAGGTGCGTGCCAATCTGGTCGGCTATTTCGGCCGGGCCGACGATCCGGAACCGGTCCGCCGCATCGGCGGCGTCTACCGTTTCGGCGCGGTCCGCACCGAGGACGGCTGGCGTTTCGACGCCCTCACGGTCCGCCAGGTCTGGCGCATCGAACACGAGACCGCCGCCTGACGTCGCTGTCGGCCCGGATGCTCAGCGGACCAGACGGGCGAGTTGGCCGGTGTCGGCGCGGGATTCGGCGGTCGGATCGACCGACCCGATCTCCCATTCCGCGCCGTCCGGCCAGTCGGTGCCGGTCGGCGGTTGGGGGTCGTACTGGATGCCGCGGCGCACCCACTGGGCGCGGTCCTTGCCCACGAGCCGCTGCACCAGGTAGAGGGCCATGTCGATCCCCGCGGACACACCGGCGGCGGTGATGATGTCGCCGTCGTCGACGAACCGTTCATCGCGCCGCACGTCGATGGTCGGGTCCAGCTGCGCCAGCACGTCGAGCGACAGCCAGTGCGTGGTCGCCGGTCGCCCGTGCAGCAGTCCGGCGGCGGCCAGCACCAGCGATCCGGTGCACACGCTGGTGATGAGCGGAATCTTCTCCCGGAACCGCCGCACGCAGGCCAGTACGGCGTCGTCGCGCAGCATCCACCGGGTGCCCTTGCCCCCGGGGAACACCACGGCGTCCATGGGCGGCGCGTCGTCCAGGGCGTAGTCCGGAATCACCTTCAGCCCCTTGGCGCATTCCACGCTCTCCCCGTGCCGCGAGAAGGTGAACACCTCCCAGCCGTCCTCCGGACACATCGTGGTCCAGAAGGCGAGGACCTCCCAGGGCCCCGCGAAATCCAGCTCCTCGACACCGTTGAACAGCAGAATCCCAATTCGCCGCGTTCCATCGGTCACGGCAGAGATGGTGTC
>NZ_JASCXP010000465.1:0-5564 GCF_030010695.1 Nocardia sp. CC201C | reverse complement strand
GGTCACTGGGTTCGGCTGGGTCACCGCGTGCGGTGGGCACACCGGGTTCACCCGGGGCGGCCGATCCGGTCCCGCCGTCCCGCGGCGTCGCCGGTGGCGCCGTCGCGCCGAGCAGCGCCAGGCCGACCAGGGTCGCCACCGCCTCGTCGTCGTCGAGCACCACCGGCGGCAGGGTGCGGCCCGCCGCGAGCTGGTAGAACCCGGTGGGGCCGGGCTGGGTGGACACCGGATAGCCGTACCCGCGCAGCCGCTCCACATCGCGGCGCAGCGTGCGCGGACTCACCTCCAGGCGGGCCGCCAGCTCCTGGCCGCTGAAGCGTCGCCCGGTCTGGAGCTGGGCGAGCAGTTCGAGCATGCGGCGGGTGACATCGGCCATGCCCCCATTCTGGACCCGATTGCGGTCAGAATCCGGCCGCAATGGCTCCTAGCGTGGGCTTATGACCACATTCGAGCAGCACCGCGTGATCCGCATCCGCGCCGCCCGCACCAACAACCTGTGCAGCGTCGACCTCGAGGTGCCGCGCAACAGCCTGGTGGTATTCGCCGGGGTGTCGGGTTCGGGCAAGTCCTCGCTGGTCTTCGACACCATCGCCGCCGAGGCCGGATACCAGGTCAACGAGACCTATCCGCCGTTCGTGCGCAATCGCCTGCCACGCTGGACCCGGCCGGAGGTCGACCACATCGAGGGGCTGTCCCCCGTGGTGGTCATCGATCAGCGGCGGCTCGGCGGCAATGCCCGCTCCACCGTCGGCACCAGCACCGACGCCTACAGCTATCTGCGACTGCTGTTCTCACGGGTGGGTGAGCCGTATGTCGGTGAGTCCAACCACTTCTCGTTCAACGACCCGGCCGGAATGTGCCCCACCTGCTCCGGGCTCGGCGACACCGTGCAGACCGCCGTGGAGCGGGTGCTCGATCCGGACAAGTCGCTGGAGCAGGGCGCGATCCTGTTGCCGGGCTTCGGAAACGGGCAGTACTGGTATCGGCAGTACTCGGATATCGGCTCGTTCGACCCGACCACCCCGCTGCGGGAATGGACCGAGGACCAGCGCCGCGCGCTGCTGTACGGCGGGGAGGCCGCCGCCCGCCTCGGCACCCGCCCGCCGCAGGACTACGAAGGCGTGATCGAGCGCTTCGAACGCGTCTACCTGCACACCGCGGACAACCTCTCCGAACGCAAACAAGCTGTCCTGCAACACTTCACCGATACTCGGCCCTGCCCGGACTGCCACGGCGAACGGCTGTGCGCTGCCGCCCGCACCGCCCGCGTGCTCGATCGCACCATCGTCGAAATGAGCCGGATGGAGATCGCCGAACTGGCGGAACTGATTCCGGACGTCACCGAAGCGAGTGTCGCGCCGGTGGTTTCCGCCCTGACCGAACGCCTGCGCGCCCTCACCGCCATCGGCTTGGGCTATCTCAGTCTGGCCCGTCCGACCACCACGCTGTCCGGCGGCGAATCACAGCGCATCAAGACCGTCCGGCACCTCGGCGGCAGTCTCACCGAAATGCTGTACATCTTCGACGAACCCACCACCGGACTGCATCCCTACGACGTGGAATCGCTGACCGGGCTGCTGAAACAGTTGCGGGACAAGGGCAATACCGTGCTCGTGGTCGAACACGATCCCGATGTCATGCGGATCGCCGATCGCATCGTGGAGATCGGGCCGGGGGCGGGCACCGCCGGGGGAGAGGTGGTGTTCGAGGGTTCGTTCGCGGACCTGCGCACCGCCGACACCCCGACCGGGCGCGGACTGCGCGCCCGCCGCGCGCCACTCGAACCCCGCGTACCCACCGGCAAGCTGCGCGTCGAGAACGCCACCCGCAACAATCTGCGCGATGTGTCCGTGGATATTCCGACCGGCGTGCTGACCGTGCTCACCGGCGTGGCCGGATCGGGAAAGTCCAGCCTGGTCGCCGAACTGGTGCACCAGCATCCCGCCACCGTGGTCGATCAGCGCCCGGTCACCACCAACCGCCGCTCCACCCCGATCACCTACACCGGAATCGCCCCGGCGGTGCGCAAGCTGTTCGCCGCGCGCAATGGCGTGCGGCCCACGCTGTTCAGCGCCAATTCGGAAGGGGCCTGCCCGACCTGCAAGGGACTCGGCGTCGTGTACACCGACCTCGCCTTCCTGGACGGTCAGGAGACCGTGTGCGAGACCTGCGGCGGCCGCCGTTTCACCCCCGAGGTGCTCGCCTACACGGTCGACGGCCTGACCATCGCCGATATCGACGACCTCACCATCGACGAGGCCGCCACCCGGCTGCCCACGGCGGCCATCACCGGCCCGCTGCGGCACCTGGCGGCGGTCGGCCTCGGGTACCTGCGCCTGGGCCAATCCCTGACCACCCTCTCGGGCGGCGAATGCCAACGCCTGAAGATCGCCAAGGAGTTGGCCACCCGCGACGCCCACACCCTCTACGTGCTCGACGAACCCACCACCGGCCTGCACCTGTCCGATATCGACACCCTGCTCGCCGTCCTGGGCACCCTCGTCGAGCAGGGGAACACGGTGGTCGTCATCGAACACAATCTCGACGTCATCCGCCGCGCCGACCACGCCATCGACCTGGGCCCGGGTCCCGGCCGCCACGGCGGACGCATCGTCTTCGAAGGCACGCCGGAAGCCCTGAGCCGCCACTCCGACTCGAAAACCGGCCTCGCCCTGCGCGATTGACCGCGTACCGGCGCGGGTCCGGCGATCGCCACCGGCGTCGCGGGCTCGTCGGCCTGTGCCCTACAGGTCGCGCGGGCCTTCCGCGCGCAGTTCGTCCACCTTGCGCATGGCATCGCGCAGTTCGGCCAGCCATGCCTCCGCGTGTTGGCCCGCGAGCTTGACCGTCCACGCCAGGGCGTCCGATCGGGAGCGCGCCACACCGGCGTCCACCAGGGTGTCGAGCACCTTGCGTTCGGGCTGGCGCAATCGCGTCATGACCGGGGCCGCCACATGGGTGAACATGATGCGCTCGTCGCCGACCCGGACGCCCCAGGAGACGGTGCGCCCGTAGCGGTGCTGCGCCTCGGCGGCGATCCGCATGCGCGCCGGGCGGGTGGTCTCTCGGAAGCGGGCGACGAGTCCCTCGCGGGTGGCCCGGGGTACCTCGGCGGACCCGGACGCGGCCGCCGCGTCGGAATCGGCGGCGGTGGAGCCGCTGTCGGCGGCCTCGCTGTCGGTGGCGCGCGCCCCGGCGTCCTTGCCCGAGGTGTCCTTGCTCCCGGCGGCGCTGCCGGTCGCGGCTTCCGGCTCGGTACCGCCCGTGGCGGCGGTCGCCTTGCCCGCGCGGGTTGTCGGCGGCGCGTCCGGAGCGTCGCCCGGGGGGAGTGGCAGTTCTCCGATCACGACGATTTCGTCGCGGTCGATCTCGAGGGTTGCCGGTCCGGTGAACCAGTCGGAGGGCAATCTTCCAGCGAACCAATCGGGGGCGTCCGCGGGGTCCGGGAGATCGGCTTGCTGCCACCCTCCGGGCCGTCCGAATCCGCGTCCGCGCTGTCCGTATTTCATGGCGTTCACACTCACTTACTGCGTGGAGCTGTAATGCTGATTACAACGTTACAACGCTTGCGGTGTCGTGGATTCTGCTCTCGGAGAACGTGATAGAACTGGGGCCGGAGGGTTGGTGATCTTGCCGAATGGGTACTACGGCACAAGAACCAATCGGTCGGTCATCTGCGGTCGGAGGCGGAAGTCGTTGACGGACCGCCGATCCGACAATCGATCCCGCATGACCGAAATCGGCACTATGGTGGTGGTGCTCGGCGTGGCACGCCAGGCGTGAAGGTGGCACCGCGGGCAATCGGTTCGCGGTACCGTGGTCTTGTTGCTGAAGTGGCAAGAGTGAAGAGTGGGCGATATGGATGTGTGGGGATCCCGCCGCTTCCGGGTACGGGCCGCGATCGCGCTCGCGGCGGTGGCCGCCGTTGCGATCGGGATGGGGTCGTGCGCGGTGCGCGAGCGGTCCAACGGCCCCGAGGCCGTGGTCGAGAAGTTCACCGAACTGCTCGACGCCAAGGACTACGAGGCCGCCGGTCGGCTGACCTCGTATCCGAACGGAGCTTCGGCAACCCTGAAGCAAGTATTCAGCGGCCTGGAACCCGGCACACCCGACTACGAGAAGACCCAGTTCATCACCCTCGACGGCACCACCGGCCTGTTCAGCCTCACGGCGACCTGGACCTTCGGTGAGAACAAGGTCTGGAAGTACGACCTGCAGGGCACCATCCGCAAGCTCAGTCTGGGTTGGCGCATCTCCTGGGAGCCCACCGTCGTCATGCCGCAGCTCGACAGCAAGCGCACCGTCCGGCTGGTGCGCACCTATGCCACCCCGTCACCCAAGGTCGTCGACATCACCGGCGCGCCGCTGATGACCGAGCAGGTCATCAATGTGATCAAACTCGACCCCGCCAAGACCGGCGACCCGGCGGGCTCGGCGCACGCGCTCGCCGCCGCCATCGAACCCGTCGCGCCGCTCATCACGGGTGAATCGCTGCTGGCCGACCTCTCGTCCTCGCAGGGCAAGCCGATCGTGGCCGTCAACCTCCGCGAAGGCGACTTCAACATCTTGGAACCGCGCATGGCCGTCATTCCCGGTGTCGTCATGGAGAAGCAGCCCCGGCTCATCTCGGCCGACCGTCGGGTCTGGTCGCCCATGCTGGACTCGCTGCGCAAGGTGTGGCAGGACAACAACGACGAGCGGGCCGGATGGGGAGTGCAGCTCTTCGGCCCCGACGACAAGTTCATCACCCAGCTCGCCGGGGAACAGGGCCCGCCCGGGCCCGATATCGCCGCCACCATGGATCAGCGCCTGCAGCGGGCGGCCGAGGACGCCGTGGTGAGCTACTGGGGAGCCGCGTCCATCGTGGCCATCCAGCCGTCCAGCGGCGCGGTGGTCGCGGTCGCGCAGAACAGTCAGGCCAGTGCCCAGGGCGCGGTGGCGTTCACCGGCCTCTACCCGGTGGGCGGCATGGTGGAGCTGTTCAAGAACCTGGCCGCCGTCGTGAAGCAGAAAGCGCCGCAGGATGTTTCGCTCGGCGACGTGTCGGAGGCGGCGAGCCTGCTCGGCGTCGGCATCGACTTCCAGGTGCCCGGACTGGACGAGGTGAGCGGTCGCCTGCCCACTGCGGGGCGCGGCGAACAGGTGAAACAGGGTGGCGCGGGGGACACGCTGCTGGCCAGCCCGTGGGGGATGGCCATCGCCGCGGCCGCCATCGCCCACGGACAGACCCCCAGGCCCATGATCGAGATCGGCACCCCCGCCACCGTCGAGGCCGACCTGCCCCCGTTCTCGGGTGAGGTCGCTGACCGGCTGCGCGGCATGCTCCGCGACGCCACCGGCGCGCCGGAACTCGCCAGTCTGCACCGCTACCAGAACGTCAACGCGTTCGCCGCCACCGCGGGCACCAGCGGCTGGCTCATCGCCACCATGGGCGATCTTGCCTTCGCCGTGCACATCGACAATATCGACAGCGGCGACGCCACCGCCCGGATGGCGGCCCGCATGCTCCAGTCGCTGGCCAGCCCGGACACCGCCTAGCGGATCGGTCCTACGCTCGAGGGGGC
>NZ_JASCXP010000464.1:0-5578 GCF_030010695.1 Nocardia sp. CC201C | reverse complement strand
GCCCGCGCCCGCACCACGCCGGACGAAACCCTCGCCGCCGCACTGGAGGCCGCCGCCGACTACGCGTGCGAGCACACCGCGCACGCCAGCGCCGTCAGCGCCCTCGAAGCGGCCGCCCGGCTCACGCCCGACCTCGTCGTACGGGGCCGCAGGCTCACCCGCGCCGTGGAGACCGCACTCGCGGCCGGATGCGCCGACCAGGCCCTGCGGCTCGCCGACACGGCCGAACAGCTCTGCCTCACAGCGGGGGAGCGGGCGCGGATACTCGGCGTCCGGGCGACGATCGAATTCGAGGTCGGGTCACCGCACCGGGCCTATCAGATCATGCTCGACGCCGCCGAACACGTCGCCGACCTCGACCCCCAACGGGCCGCGTGGCTGCTCATCGACGCGGGCCGGATCGCGTGGACCGCAGGCGATCTCGCGGATTTCCGGACGGCGTACCACCGACTGGCGGAGCTGGCCCTCGGACCCATGCGGGAGCCGCTGCTGTCCGCGCTGCGGGGACCGATGGTCATGCAGACCGGCGACCCGGTCGGCGGGATCGCGCTGATCCGGGCGAACGTCGCCTTCGGGCGGACGGTGCCGCTGGAGATGATCTCGCTGCGGCACGCGTTCGCGGCGCAATCGGCGCTCATCGGGGATATGGAGGTCGCGCGGGAACAGCTCACCGAACTGGCCGGGCTGGTGTGTGAGCGCGGCATGATCACCTGGTGCCCGTCGGTGGGCTGCGTCCTGGCCAATGCGGAACTCATCCTGGGCCGATTCCGGGAGGCGGAAATCATTGCCGCCCACAGCCTCCGGGTCGCCGCCGACACCGGGCAGCCGGGGCGGGTGGCGACGGCCGAGGCGCTGCTCGCCATGATCGCGGCCGTGCGCGGCGACGAGGCGCGGTGCCGGGAGCTGGCGGGGCGCACGCTGCGGCACGAGCCCGGCGATTTCAACGCCATCGACGTCACCCACGGGTACTGGGCGCTGGCGCTGCTGGATCTCGGCTACGGGCGCTACCGGCAAGCGCTCGACCGCCTGCGGGAACTGTACGAGCAGCCGAAGCAGGCGCGCGGGCACTGGACCGACCTGCTCGCGGACCTGATCGAGGCGGCGGTGCGGGCACGGCGACCCGATCGGGCCAGCGCCGCCATGTCCGAGATCGACACCTGGGCGGCGGCCCTGGACAAGCCGTGGGCGGAGGGGATCGCCCTGCGGTGCCGGGGACTGCTGAGCGGCGACGGGGAGCTGTTCGGCAAGGCGCTCGGACTGCACGCGGCGGCGCAGCGCTGGTACGACCATGCGCGCACCGGGCTGCTCTACGGGGAATGGCTGCGCCGCGAAGGCCGGGAGGCCCAGGCGCGGGCCGCGCTGGCGGAAGCACTGGAGACATTCGAGCGGCTCGGGGCGGCGCCGTGGGCGGATCGAGCCCGCGCGGAGTTGCGTGGGCTGGTGGAACAGGGGGCCGAGACCGGCGCGACGCGAGAGCCCCGGCCGCCGGGGGAGCTTCGCGTCGTCGATGTCTACCGCGTCGCCGAGGACCGGCGCACCGAGGAGCACCGCGTCGCCGAGGCACACCGCGTGCCGGGGGAGCCGCTGACCACATTCGAACTACAGGTGGTGCGCTTGGCCGCCGCCGGACTCACGGAACGGGATATCGCCGCCAAGGTGTTCCGCAGCGTGCGAACCGTCGGGCACCACCTGGACGCGGCCTGCCGCAAGCTCGGCGTGGACGACCGCGAGACACTGCGCACAGCCTGGTCGGAGTGATCCGAACGGGGCGACGGGCTCCGGAGCCGCGGCCCGTGGCGGGCCAGCTCCGCTGACGGGTCATGCGCGGCGGACAGCGCGGGCCGAGCGATGCGGCGCTCCCGAATGCACCTCGGCGGCGCGCTGCCCGGAGCGTGTACGCGCGACGATACGGCCGGTGCCGGACCGGCGGGTGCCGTCAGCGGTTGGCGCGGTACCAGGCGATCAGGGCGTCGGTGGAGGAATCCGCGCCGGGCTCGGGGTCTTCCGCCGCGGTGAGGAGGGGTTCGAGGGCCAGGGCCTGTTGTTTGCCGAGTTCCACACCCCACTGGTCGAAGCTGTCGATGCCCCAGATCGCGCCCTCGGTGAACACCTGGTGCTCGTAGAGGGCGATGAGCTGGCCCAGCACGGAGGGGGTCAGCATCGGGGCGAGGATGGTGGTGGTGGGGCGGTTGCCGGGCATCACCTTGTGCGGCACCAGGTTCGGGTCGGTGCCCTCGGCGGCGATCTCCGCGGCGGTCTTGCCGAAGGCCAGCACCTTGGTCTGGGCGAACAGATTCGACATCAGGATGTCGTGCATGCTGCCGGTGCCGTCCATGGTCGCCAGATCGTCGGTGGGACGGGCGAATCCGATGAAATCGGCGGGAACCAACCGGGTGCCCTGATGCAGCAGCTGGTAGAACGCGTGCTGGCCGTTGGTGCCGGGCTCGCCCCAGAAGATCTCACCGGTGGAGGTGGTCACCGGCGTGCCGTCCGCGCGCACGGACTTGCCGTTCGACTCCATGGTCAGCTGTTGCAGATACGCCGGAAAGCGGGCCAGGTCATTGGAATACGGCAGCACCGCCCGCGACTGCGCGCCGAAGAAGTTCGAGTACCAGACGCCGAGCAGGCCCAGCAGCACCGGTGCGTTCTGCCCCAGCGGTGCGGTGCGGAAGTGTTCGTCCACCCGGTGCATGCCGTCCAGGAACTCCGCGAAGCGCTCCTTGCCGATCACCGCCATGATCGACAGGCCGATGGCCGAATCCACCGAATAGCGGCCGCCGACCCAATCCCAGAAGCCGAACATGTTCGCGGTGTCGATGCCGAACTCCGCCACCCGCTGGGCGTGCGTGGACACCGCCACGAAATGCTTGGCCACCGCGTCGTCGCCGAGCGCGGCCGTCAGCCAGCGGCGGGCGGCGGTGGCGTTGGTGAGGGTCTCCAGCGTCGAGAAGGTCTTGGACGCCACGATGAACAGCGTGGTCGCCGGATTCAGGCCCGCGAGCGTGGACACCAGATCGGCGGGGTCGACATTGGAGACGAACCGGGCCGAGATTCCGGCATCCGCGTAATGCCGCAGCGCGCGGTACACCATGGCCGGACCCAGATCCGAGCCGCCGATGCCGATGTTCACCACCGTGTCGATGCGCTCACCGGTCGCGCCGCGCCACTGCCCCGAACGCAGCGCATCGGTGAATTCGCCCATGCGCCCGAGCACTTCGTGCACCTCGGCGGTGGCGTCGGCGCCGTCGATCTCGGCGCGCCGCCCGGCCGGTGCGCGCAGTGCCCAGTGGCCGACCGCGCGGTCCTCGGAGGTGTTGATGTGCCGCCCGGCGAACATGGCGTCGCGGTGGCGCTCCACGTCGGCGGTATGCGCCAATTCGACCAGCAGGTCCACGGTTTCGCGGGTCACGCGGTGCTTGGAGTAGTCGATGTGCAGGTCCGCGACCCGCACGATCAGCTCACGCCCGCGCTCCGGATCGTCGGCGAAGAACTCACGAAGGTGACGGTCGGCCAGGGCCGCATGATGATCGTGCAGTTTCCGCCAGGCCGCCGTCGCGGTGATGTCGCTGCTCACGTCCGCCGACACTACTGAAATTTCTTGCACTGTGTTTGATTTGCCCTCCGCTTCGCTCCGGGCGGGTTCGCGGCGTTGGAAGTCCCGGTTCTTCCCTCCCTCCGCTCCCTCCCTCCGCTCCCCCGCTTCGCTCCTCCGCTCCGGTCAGTCCAGAACCGGGACGCGCCGCGAACCGAATGGGGTGCCGTGAAGGGGCCGGTCGGGAGCGGCAAGGCAGGTCGGGAGCGGCAAGGCGGGGCGGGAGCGATGCGGCAGGTCGGGGACAGTGAGGTGGCGAGTGTCTCGCGAATTGGGGGCGGGGTGCGGTAGCCGCTCCTAGGCTGGAGACATGGTGTCCGAAAGCGAACTACTGCAATCCGTTCCCACCCAGCTCTGGATCGGCGGACCGGTGGACGCCACCGGTGGCGGCACCTTTCCGGTGCGTAATCCCGCCACCGGCGAGGTCCTCGTGGAGGTCGCCGATGCCACGCCCGAAGACGGGGTCCGCGCGCTGGACGCCGCGGTGGCGGCGCAGGCCGACTGGGCCGCGACGCCCGCCCGGCAGCGCGGAGAGATCCTGCGGTCGGTGTTCGAGGCCATTACCGCGCGGGCCGAGGAGTTCGCACTGCTCATGACCCTGGAGATGGGCAAGGCGCTGCCGGAGTCCCGCAACGAGGTCAAGTACGGGGCCGAGTTCTTCCGGTGGTTCAGCGAGGAGGCGGCGCGCGTGCACGGGCGTTACCAGACCGCTCCGTCCGGTACCGGCCGCATCATGGTGCACAAGCAACCGGTCGGGCCGTGCCTGGCCATCACGCCGTGGAACTTCCCCCTCGCCATGGGGACACGCAAGATCGGTCCCGCACTGGCGGCGGGCTGCACCATGATCGTGAAACCGGCGGGCGAGACCCCGCTCACCATGCTGCTGCTGGCCAAGCTGTGCGCCGAGGCCGGATTGCCCGAGGGCGTGCTGTCGGTCGTCACCACCAGCCGTTCCAGCGCCCTCACCGCGCCGCTGCTGGAGGATCCGCGCCTGCGCAAGCTCACCTTCACCGGCTCCACCTCAGTGGGCAAGAAGCTGGTGGAATCCTCCGCGCACGGCCTGCTGCGCACCTCCATGGAATTGGGCGGCAACGCGCCCTTCGTGGTGTTCGACGATGCCGATATCGACGCCGCCGTGCAGGGCGCGCTGCTGGCCAAGCTGCGCAACGGCGGTGAGGCGTGCACCGCGGCCAACCGCTTCCACGTGCAGAACTCGGTGCGGCGCGAGTTCACCGAGAAACTGGTCGCCGCCATGGCCGAGGCCAAGCTGGGACCCGGCACCGACGACGCGACCACGCTCGGCCCGCTCATCAACGAGGATCAGTTGACCACGGTCACCGAACTCGTCGACGACGCCGTCGCGGCCGGGGCGACCGTGGCCCTGGGCGGCAAGGCCCCCGGCGGTCCCGGCTGGTTCTACCCGGCCACCGTCCTCACCGACGTCCCCGCGCGCGCCCGCATCCTGAGCGAGGAGGTCTTCGGCCCCGTCGCCCCCATCGTCGGCTTCGACACCGAGGAGGAGGGCCTCGCCGCCGCCAACGACACCGAGTACGGCTTGGTCGCCTACGTCTACACCCGTGACCTGGACCGCGCCCTCCGCATCGCCGAGGGCCTGCAGACCGGCATGGTCGGCGTCAACCGCGGCGTCATCTCCGATCCCGCCGCACCCTTCGGCGGCGTCAAACAGTCCGGCTTCGGCCGCGAGGGCGGCTTCGAAGGCATCGAGGAGTACCTCGACACCAAGTACATCGCCCTCCCGTAGACAGCCGCGCACAGAAAAAATCGACCGCCCCGGGGTGAATAGTCACCCGGGGCGGCCTGGGGAACGCGGAGCCCGTCGAACCCGGAGCTCGTCGAACGCCGCGAAGTCTCTATCTACCGCTCACCAGCACCCAACTCCAGCCACCCGCCCGAAGGAAGCACCTCCGCCCCGCGCCGCCCCGCCGAACGGACCACACCCCCCGGACCTCACCTCAACCCTCCCGG
>NZ_JASCXP010000463.1:0-5581 GCF_030010695.1 Nocardia sp. CC201C | reverse complement strand
GCCCGCCTGCGGGCAGCCACCTTCGGGGAACAACGCCTGGACGGGATGAGCCCGTTCCACGCGTGTTTCGATCCCGAACTGCGCGCCATGGTCGACACGATATTCGCGAAATGGGCGCGGCCGGGCATGTGTATGCCCGACGACCCCGACAGCCCCCAACTCGGCGTGCATGATCCCGACGGGTTCGACCCGAACCGGTTGGCGGCCGCGGTCGGGCGTGATGTGCGCACTCCGGCGCAGCGGCGCCACGACGCATTGACAGCGTTCCTGTCCGCCAGCGGGCCGGACAACCTGGGCGCACATCGCGGCCTGCCGGTCTCGATCGTGCTGACGATGTCGGTCACCGACCTGCTGCGGGGTGCGGGGGTGGCGCGGGCGGCGTCGGGGACGACGATCCCGGTGCGGGAAGCGTGGCGGATGGCGCAGGGCTCGATCCCGCTGCTGCTGCTCTTCGACGAAACTCAAGGCAAGCCCCTGTATTTGGGAGAAGGCGCAAGGATCGCGTCGTCGTGGCAGCGGTTGGCCGCCATCGCCCGCGACCGTGGCTGCACCCACCCCGACTGTTCGGCTCCGGCGACGATGTGCGCGATGCATCACCTGATCCCGTGGGCGGCGAACGGCCCGACCGATATCGACAATCTCACTTTGGTGTGCGATGCCCATCATGCGCAGATCACCGCCGACCCGGAGGATCCGAGCGGGTGGGCCACCCACCGTGTCCCGGCTGGTGGCGTGGATGCGGGGCGGACGGCGTTCTGTCCACCGGTCTCGGTGGATCCGCGACGGCGACCGCGGGTGAATCGGTTCCATCACCCCGAACAGGTACTCGCCGTGAGCGTGAACCGCCGCCGCGCCCGGCTACTGGCCGACCGCACAGCCGAATCCCGGCGCAGCACCGATCGCATAGGCGAATCCCGGCGCAGCACCGCTCGAACGAGCGAATCCCGGCACGGCACCGCTCTAACCGGCGAATCCCGCCACGGCCAAGAGTCCTGTGACGGCCAGGATCTCCGCCACGCGCAGGAGTCCCACCACAGCGAGGCTCCCCAGCACGATCGGTCTCGCCACGGATACGAGTCCGGCCACACCAGCGAGGGCAATCCTGGCGAGTCCCGCTCCGGCCGTGCGCGTCAGCGCCGCGACTCGCACAATCACCCGGACGCCCACCTAGACGGATCCCGTCATGGATATCGCCCTCGGGAACCCCACCGCGCGCGCGAATAGTGCAGCGGTGCTGGACGCCGGGCGCATCCTCGCCGAGGGGCACCGCCGCTGAACTGCTTCGAAAACCCCCGCACACCCCTGCGGCGAAGTACCCGTCCTGCGGGGAGCCGGCGTGTCCCGGAGCCATCCCGGGCGTCTGCTCGACCATCGGAATCGCGAACACCTCGCCTAACTCAACCAACTCGTTCTCGCGCCTGGCCCGTACGCCACTCATCGGCACTCAGCAACGCGACCGTTCTCAATGGACGACAGTCCAGTCAGCCAGCGCGACCGGGAAACCGTCGCCCCAGCGCCAGCGAGGCGTCAAGATGTAGCGCTACGGTAAGGTTCGGCACGCCGTGTTGGCGGCGAGCGCTCAGCATCCCACGCTGTACCCGGCCGCAACCACTCTTCAGCGAGGTCTTGATGACTACCGCCGTCACCTACCAGCCGGTTGGAGCGACCCGCCCCACCGATCCACACTGGCAGGAGCACCCGGCTGGGTTTCGGTGGTTCGCGAAGACCGTCGCCATCGGACACGGCGACGAGTTCTGGGAGGACGTATCCAAGGATCTGTTGCGCTGGGGAGTCAAGCGGCGCAGTGGGTTCCGAGTCAGCCCGTGCGACAGTGCCGCCGATCGTGTCGCCGAGGGAGCGGAGTACCGGATCTCGGTCGGGCTCGGACCGGCATCGGTGCATGAGCCGGTGCGGGTGGTAGAGGTAGTCGACCTACCCGACCGACGCGGATTCGCCTACGGCACCCTCCCCGGGCACCCCGTATCGGGTGAGGAGGCGTTCATCGTCCACCGGGGACCGAACGGCACGGTTCATCTCACGCTGCGATCACTGACACGACCCGCACCCGCGGGGGTCTGGCGACCGGCCTTCCCCGTTCTCCTCCTCGCCCAGCGCTTCTACCGCCGTCGCTATCTGCGAGTGCTGATGGACTGACTGCGAGTGCTGATGGGCTGACAGCTTGTCGACGCGAACTGGCGGGCCGGGCCACGACCAACGAGATGGCCGAGCTCGACTCGCTACTCGAGGCATTGTGCGGGCTCTGCATTCCTGTATATCGAAAGGTTCGGCGAGCTTCTCCGATGCGGACCGCTCAGGGGCCACGCTGTTGCCGTTGGGCGGACGGTAGGTTCGGGTCATGGGGAGACCGATCTCAATCCTGCGTCTGCCGAACAGGTTCCACCGTCCACTCGCGATCGCGGTCGGCCTCGTGGTGGCGGTGGCCGTCGCGGGCGTGCTGCCGAGTTGGTGGTGTGGGCGGGATGCCGACGAGTGGTATCGCGGGGATGTGGGGCGGGTGCGTGGGCTCGCCGAGGAGCTGGTGGCTTTCGAGGCCGATGACGATGCGGGGCGGGCCGCCGGGTTGGCGGGGCTCGCCGAGATGTGGGGGTTGCTCGTTCATCAGATGACCGCGTTGGGGCTGGCACAGGTGTGTCTGGAGTATCCGGAGTGGCGGGAACGCTACGCGCCCATAGTGACTCGCGCGGCGGCCAAGAGTCTGCTGCCCGAGATGCGCGCGGAGTTCACCGCGGCCTGGCACGGCCGGGACGGGATGGCCGAGCTCGACAGCGCGGACGGGCACGCCTACCTGTCCTATCCCGCTCTCGCGCTCGGTATGGCGCGCGTGGTCGATCCGGCGTTCCCGGCCGACCTCGCGGTCCGACACGACGCGGTGGTCGCCGCGCTCGCGCGCCGGCTGCTCGCCTCCCCTACCGGCCTACTGGATACGTTTCCCGGTGAGGCGTACCCCACCGACGTGGCCGCAGTGGCCGCCGCGATCGCGGTGCACGGGCGTGCGACCGGTACCGACCACACCGCGGTGCTGTCGCATTGGGCGCAGCGGGTACGCGAGGTGCAGATCGATCGCGCCACCGGCCTGATCGTTCAGCGCATGGGGGTCGACGGCCGGGCCCATGACGCCCCGCGCGCATCCGGGACCGGTTTGGCGGCCTACTTCGCCGGATTCGCGGACCGAGCACTCGCCGCGGAACTGACAACGGCGCTGTTCCGCCAGGAGCGAACCGTCCTGGGCTTCAGTGCAATCGACGAGTACGGCGACGGCTACGACGGTCCAGGCGATATGGACAGCGGCCCCCTGATCCTCGGAACCTCCATCTCGGCAACCGGTTTCGCGCTCGCCCCGGCCCGCGCGTTCGGCCACCGCGATACCTTCACCCGCCTGTACCGCACCGCGAACCTCTTCGGCCTGCCGCTGCGCAGCGGCTCCCGCCTGCGCTTCGCCACCGGCGGCGCGATCGGCAATGCCCTCCTGCTGGCCTTCCTCACCTCCGGCCCGGAGCTCGCGTCATGAGCGCCCCCGACAGTTCGCGACTCCGCGCCGTATGGAAACCGCTGCGCATACCGCTGATCCTGATCGCGCTGTACCTCGCCCTGCATCCGATCGCGGCGGCATTGTCGGCACGACACGGATTCGGCTCACCCGATGGCATCGGCATCGCCTATCCGACCGTCACCAGCATGCTGGTGTGCTTGCGCATGGTCCTGCTGGTCGTCGTCCCGGCGATCCTGGCCTACCGCCTCGCCGCGCACCTGGCGAAGCGCGCGCTGCTCCGTATCCCCACCGATCCCACCCCGAAGCCACCCGATCCCGCCCTGTCCACGAACTGAATCTCACTCGTTCGCCGCCGACCGCCGCAGCGACACGTCCAGCTCCCGCCACAATTCGCCGACGCGCCCACGCCCGCTCGGGGCGGGCGGATACCGTCGCAGCACCCTGACCACGGTCGGACCCGCCAGCGCTACCGCCTCGGCTACGTGGGCGGCACCGACGGCGTGATCGTCACCGGCGTCGAGTTCCGAGGCATGAGCTGCGCAGGCGGCCGACATGAGGACGTGCCCACCCTGGGTCGCCTTCGCCAACGGGTGCAGATACGCGGCACCACCTGCATGGGCGGCCGCGCGCGCCGCCTCGGCCGCGGCACGCAACCCCCCGGCGTCTCGCGCGGCCCGGTGAGCGTCGAGAGCGGCCACGCGCAACGCCTGTGTGCGCCGACCGCCGTCGACGAAACGACGCGCCTCGTCGAGAACGATCCGCGGACGTCTATCGTCCGGGCGATCCCGCTCGAAGATCGCCTGCACGCGCTCCGCGCAGGCCACCGCATAGGCCGTGACCTCGCGAAGCTCGGCCATGGTGAGTTCGATCATCAGATCGCTGTCCGTCGTAGCCATAGCATTCAACCGTATCGTTGAACACGCTGTGGAGACTTTTCCGCAAAGAATCGAACTCAGCACGACAGAACCTTCGAACGAAGGTGCGGGGACATCACAGGGGATTCGAGGTCCGCTCGGCACTGGTGTCGGTGCGATTCTCTTCGGTTCGCCGCAGCCATTCCAGCAGCAGTGCCCGTTCGCTGTCGGTGCATGTTCCGGGCGGCACGCCGCGGTGAATTCGCCACTACCGCGGGCGTTCTCGCATCCCTGCCGCGCCGGTCCACCACTCCGGTCGGCGCGGTACTATCGACACTCCTCAGTCGACCGCGGTAATGACTTGCGCCCTGCGTGCGGTATGGCCTCGATCCCACCGAACCACGTGTACTCCGCCATGCAGAGGATCGTCATCAGCGGAAAGATCACCAACGGCGTCGCGAACACGACGTGCGGTGGCGTTGAGTACCGGAACGCATCGATCGGGATCCCCGCGAGTATCGCCGCGAATATCTGCCCGAGAACCACCACCACGGCGCCGGTCAGCACCAAGGGCACTCCAGTCCCCATGCCACGCAATAGAAGTACCGAACCGCTGCCCAACAGTCCCGCGACGAGGAGAGATGCCCAGGACAGCAGAGTGAGCAGACTGTCCGCGGTGATCGTCGAATCACCGAGCGCCAGGTACTCGGCGCCTTGCCACTTGCCTTCCTGCGACTGCATCCAGGCAGCGAATGCCATCAGCGCCCACACGAGCGCACCGGACAGGGCGAGCCAGGCAGCGATCCGGTAGCGAACGTGCCTGACTCGAATCCAACCCCGGAATGCCCGCGACACCACCGATCGGCCCACATCCATCGAATCCCCCTCCCTACCGAGCGTTTCCGTCGGGAGTGACATTAGCCGGGGGATGTGGAGAGATGGTGAGCGTTCACCACCTGTCTAGTCTTGACTCAACCGCTTCGTGAGCCAGGCTCCCACATGCTCGATCGCCTTGGCCGCCATGGTCGTCGGCGATGATGTGAAGCCGTGCACGGATTCGGGGTACACGCGCACGTCGAGGTCGTTGCCGGCGGCGCAGAGGCGGGCCGCCAGGGCCAGGTTGTCTTCGAGCAGGATGTCCGAGGCTCCGACGACCAGCAGGGTCGGCGGCAGGTCGCGGAGGTCGCCGAACAGCGGTGAGATGTCGGGGTTGGTT
>NZ_JASCXP010000462.1:0-5603 GCF_030010695.1 Nocardia sp. CC201C | reverse complement strand
TAGCGACGAACTGGCCCTTCGCCTCAGCGGTCAGACGACTCGCGGCGCCGCCGGTGACTTCGAGGAAGTTGACGACCTGGTCATACACCGCCGCCGCGCTGGCGCGCTCCCAGTCGGGGGTGTTCTCCCACGGTGCGATATAGCTGTCCTTGGGCGTTCCCGGGTAGTGGGTGGTGACTCCAGCGATCCAGGCGCTGCGGAAGACCTTGCCACCGTGGTCGTGATCGTCGTGCACTGTTCTCCTCGGGTCAGCGGGTGGGCTTGATGAGAGTAGCGATTTGGCTGTCGAGATGGGCGACGTGCCGGTCGCCTCGGAATGGATCGAGATCGCGTCGCAGGTGCCCAAGGCGCTGCGCGATGTAGCCGGACTGGGTGTGTCGTCCGATGTCGACTGCCGCTCCGCCGAAACAGACTGTCTGCACGGGGTCACCGCGCAGCATGCCCGCCGCGGCGAGGTCGACCAGAACGCTCGCGCGTCGGCGTGCCGAGAGCGGTCCGTTGAGCAGGGGAACAAGGAGCTGTTCGGCCTTTTCGGGGCAGCCCAGCTTGATATAGCAGCCCGCATTCTCCTCATCGATGCGGTCACCTGTAAACCGTAGCCAGCCGACCGGGGAAGCCTCGGCCAGCGCGCTGACGTCCCGTGCGCGATCGAAGGCTCTCTCGCAGCCATGGATGTCACCCAGCCCCGCCAGGGCCTGGGCACGGACACTGGCAACCCAGAAGCGGGTGGGCAGGCTGCTGTCGCCCCGGCGGGACAGGTGTGCGGCTTGGTCGACAAGCGGTAGCGCGTCGGCGTGGCGATCCTCCACGAGTCCGATGTACGCATGGCGGGTCAGCGCGCACGCCCACAGGTCGAACGCGTCGGCTTCAGCGGCGAAGTTGCCGGCAAGGGTGTAGCAGTGCGCCGCTTCTGTGTAGTGGTTGCCGTCGAAAAGGATCTCACCGGTGAGTTGCAACGAGTCAGCTACGAGTTCACGTAGACGGCATTCGAGTTCCTGGCCGCAGGTGTTGCTAAACGTATCCATCAGCCCGCTGAGATGGGCTCGCGCATCGTCGAATACGGTCGCCTTGGTTTCGGCGTCTGCATAGTGCTGCCACAGCAGTCGGTTGAGTTTGGCGAGTTCATCGACAACTGCGAGGTCGACGGACCTTGACGTCATCGCGTGCTGCAGTCGATCCCAGTCGATCGGTGTCACCAGCGTGGTCGTGGCGATGTTCAAGAATCGCAGCAGCTCGCGACGCTTCATCTCGGTGATCTCCGTCAGGTGCTCGCCGCGGGGCGCGGTTGGGCGGACTCGGTGTTCGCTGTCGAGCTTAGTTCCGAATTCGACGTCGACCGGCTCGCCTGCCGCATGGCGACGGACCTCCGCCGTGAAACGGACGGTTTGCACAGCGGACAGATCGGCCAGAAGATCGTCGAGCTTCGCCGCGTAGTAGCCGTTGACGACGAAGCCGCCCTTCGCGTGCTCCCAGTTCCGCACCGTGCGGTCGGTGATCTCCAGCTCCTCGGCGAACCTCTCCTGGCTCCAGCGCAACGCGGCGGTGCGCAGGGCTTTGACTTCGATCCCGGTCCATGTGGTTGCGATCATGGCCGCTCCAGAAGGCGACGAGGGGCAGTTCCGGTTTGTTCCGCCCCAGCTTACGGCCAATTTTCCGGCTCCGTTCCTGGTTCGACGGGTACCACGGTGCGACCCTGGGAACGGATCCCGCCTACTAGAAATCCTTGCGAGACAGTCTGTTTCGCAATCCTTCCAGGGAGTCTCTTCTATGACAACAGTATTCGCCGCTGGGCTGCTCGACCAGATCGCCAGCATCGGCAGTGTCGACATGGGGATGCTCGACAGGCTCCACCACGAAGCGCTGACAATTCCTACGCACGAGGACTGGGTGGCCGAGTACGGGCCGTATCAGTCCGGGAGTTGGTTCACCACATCGTTGATGAACGACTCCGGAGTACCGCGCGATGTCCGCATCGCGGATTGCACACCGAAGGCTACGAGCCTCCTCGACCGCATGCCCGCCACCCGCGCCTACCTCCAATCGCTGGGCCTGCGCTACATGTGGGTGCGCCTCGCACGGCTCGGACCGAACGGATTCCTCTGGGAACACCGAGATTACGACGACCTCGAGAAGGCCGAGCGGTTCCGCCTGCATGTGCCCCTGGTGACCAACTCGAGCGCTGCGCTCATACTCGGCGGGGCTCGGATTCACCTGCGGCCCGGCCGGGTCTGGAAGCTGGCACCAACCCATGTGCACGGCGCATGCAACCTGCTCGGCCCGGATCGACTGCACCTGATTCTGGACTGCTACCGCGATCTCGCGTTCGATGCGCTGACCGCTGATTCCTCGCTGGAAGCAGCCGAGGTCCTTCAGCTGCCGGAGCCTGACGCGCGGGAGATTGATTCCCATAGCGAGCGGGCGCGTTCGCTCATCCGGCTGGGCTACCTCGACGCGGCGGAGAAGCACCTACTGCGGCTCTTCTATCGGTACACCCTGCCGGAAGGCACGGTGTACGACCTCATCGCCTCCGCGTACGAAGAAGTCGGCCGGCCCGATAAGGCTCGGGCATGGCGCAAGGACAAAGTCACTCTCCTCGGCCTCGGCCGCTGAACAGTAGGAAGGAACCAGCTCGTGATGGAGACCTTGCTCGATGACCTGGCCATGATGAATCGGCCAGACCAGTTCGGCCTGCTGGAGCGCGCGACCGACGTGTTCGCCGCCAGCCCGGCCGTGACCCGGCTGCTCGTGCGAGGCTCGCTCGCCGCGGGTACTGCCGACCGCCTTTCCGACGTCGATTTCGTGATCGGTGTGGAAGACCGCTGGTATGGCGACTTCGTCACCGCGCTGGATGACCTGATGGCCTGTGAAATGGCGGCGATCCTGCCCGGATGGCGGGACATCATCGTCGCGAACATGGGCGGACTGGGCTACGTGTATCTCGTCGTGCACAACGGCACGCTGCGCCAACTCGATCTGTACGTCACCCCGGTCAGCCGACTCGACTCGGTGCACACGGGAACCCGGGCACAGCCCCTGTATATCCGTACCAGCGCCGTGCCGCCGACAGCGACGTCGGCCTCGACCGCTTCCGCAGCGGCCGATTTCATCGCACGCACGGCCACCGCACCGCGCAGTTGCGCAGATCTGCTGGTCGAACTGCTCGTGCTCGGATGCTTGATCCAGAAGCGGATCACTCGCGGCCAGACCTTCATCGCCTACGACGAATCCCACCTCTTCGCCACCGCTGCGAAGGATTTCGTCAAGGCCGCGCTGGCACCCGGGACGCGCTACTACGGCTGGTATCACCTGCAGCACGAAGTCGGTGCCACACCCCTCGGTCGTCGCTGTCTCGCAATGCTCGACGCGTTGATCCACAGCCCCTCGGTGCCGTCTCACGACACGTTAACGGCGAATCTGGACCGGGTCCTCGCGATCGCCGACCAGATCGCACCGGAGGTCCTGACCGCGCTGGGGCCGGCGATCGACGCTTACCGCTACTACCTGGAGCTTTCATGACCACCGTGACCTTTTTCGGAGGCGTGCGTGCCGAGGACGACGCCGACCGGGTTCTGGCTTACGAAATCGGCTGCGCGATAGGCCAAGCGGGCGCGACCATCCAGCACGGCGGATACAACGGCCTGATGGAGGCGGCGGCACGCGGAGCCGCCACTACGGGCGGCCGAATCGTCGCGGTCACGCTCGAGAATACGAAGTGGGGCGAGTTCAATCCCCACGTCACGCACGCGATTCACCTTCCGCGCCTGGGTGATCGTCTGCACCGCTTCCTCGACACCACCGACCTGGTGATAGCGATGGGTGGAGGGATCGGCACGTTGCACGAGCTCTCGGCCGCGCTCTGGTACGCCAGTAACATCCGACCTGTCCCGGTGTGGCTCGTCGGCAGCACTGCCACGCACCTGGCGGCCTTCCTGCGCAAGGAACAGTGGCTGTACGAGACGCCGACCCGCCCGATGGGGTTCCTCCGCGAAATCACCCACATCGAGGCGTTTCGGTGTGCCTTCGACGACCTGGTGACACGAACACGGAGCCGTAGCGGCGACTCCGAGCTCGCCGACCGCATCCGTCAGAGCGCACTGCGGCGGGGCCGTCACCGGCTCGCCGACGGCGAGGTAATCGAAGAATACTTCGACCAGTACAGCCTGGCCGCCGACCCGGAACTGTTGCGCGACGTCACAACCGCAATGGCTCAGATGGTGCCCGCCGACACCGATATCGTCGCCGGACTCGAACTCGGCGGCGTACCGCTGGCCGCAGCAATCTCGATCAACATCGGTGCCTCGCTGGCCTGCATCCGCCGCGCCGCCAAACCGTACGGGACCGGTCGCCGCATCGAAGGCGGCGTCCTCACCGAACGCGACATCACCATCGTCGATGACGTCGCTCGCACCGGATCTCAACTACTCGAAGCAGCAACGGCATTGCGCGACATCGGAGCCCGGGTCACCACGGCCGTCTGCATCGTCGACCGCAACCTCGACGCTCGCCTCCGGCTGGCCGACCACGGCATCCGACTACGGACGCTCGTCGTGGAGCCGGTAGCCACCCCCGCACGCACGACGCCGGCGAGGCGAGCATGAACACCGCCGTGCTGTTCGACCTCGACGGCGTGATCATCGACTCGCGTGCGGCGATACGAGAAGCCCTCCACACCATCACGTTCCGGGTATTCGGCCGCGACATCCAGCCACATCTCCTCGACGCGCAGGTAGGGGTACCACCCGTACAAGCGCTGTGCCAGTTGGGTGTACCCGATCCCGAGGATGCCTACGAGAGGATGTTCGACGCCGCATTGCTCGACGCGGCGCACCACATCCGCGTGATACCGGCCGTCGTCGCAGGCATCACGGCTCTCGCGCAATCCGGCGTGAAGATCGGCATCGTCACCACCCAAGCGCGGCGACGGCTGTACTTCCTGGTTCCCCCAGTGGTCGGCATGGTCGCCTCGGTCGTGATCGCCTGGGAGGACGCCGAACCCAAACCAGCGCCGGACGGGATCACCCTCGCCTGCTCCCGGCTGGGGGTCGCAGCCCAATCAGCGCTGTTCGTCGGCGACACCGTGACCGACCTTGCCGCAGGTCGCGCTGCGGGCGTCAAAACAGTGTCGGTGGCGTGGGGATTCACCGATTCCGACGTTTGGCGCGGGCAGGCGCAGAGATCGTGCTCGACGATCCACGGCAGATCGGGCCAGAGCTACTCGAGTTCTTGCCGAACCCTGAGGCCGGAACATCCATCGCCTGACGCGGCGACAACGGTCCGCGCCCCCCTCCCGGGGTGCGGACCGTTGTCGTGATCGTTTCTGTTGATGATCGTGGGTGCCCCGGTTATCCTGAGTGCTGGCTCATCCGTGTGCGTACGGCAGCGAGCCCGGCGTCGATTCCGGACGGATCGGTGCCCGCGCCGTAGGCGATATCCGCCTTCCCGCCGCCTCGGCCGGCGATGCTTGGCCCGAACGAGCCGACCAGGTCACCGGCCTTGATGCCCAACTCTTGGGCGGCCTTGGTCACCGCGACCACGAACGGCACCTTGCCGTCGGCATTACCGAGCAGCACCACCACGGCGGGCTGGGTGCCGAAGCGGCCCTT